>JAKSBL010000541.1 GCA_022361115.1 Spirochaetota bacterium
AAATATGAAATTAAAGAAAACATTATCCAACATTGGTTTTGTTCTGATTGTCTTTTTATTAGTCCTCTTTGCTCTATTTCCTTTTATCCAGATGTTATCAGTTTCTTTAAAGCACTCCTGGGATTGGGGCAATCCATCTTTGATTCCTAAGCAAATCAATCTGGATGCTTATAAAGAACTATTAAGTATTGGCCAATCAGAGAAAGACTTGCCTGAATCAGTTAAGAATCTGCTTGACGAAAATCCAGACTTGACTAAAGAACAAAAAAAGCAAATTATTGATAAGTATAAACAAACCGGGGATGTTTTTCCGTTCTTAAAATATTTCCGAAATTCCTTTATCCTTTCTTTTTTTGCAGCGCTTTTGTCAGTTTTGATTGCTGTTTTTGGGGCCTATTCATTTAGCCGGGTTCGTTACCCAGGAAGAGGGGTAATCCAGAGGGGAGTGTTATTTGTCTATATGTTTGGAGGAATCCTTATTTTGATCCCCTTGTACAAAATGGCAGTAAAAGTAGGATTGTTGAGCACTCCGATTGGAACTTTTATTGCTTTATTGGTCATTTATCTGGTACAAACTTTACCGGTTTCTCTCTATATGCTGGGGAATTATTTTAGAACCATTCCCTATAGTATTGAAGAAGCTGCTTTAATGGAAGGGTGTAACCGACTCCAGGCAATTATCAAAATCATTATTCCTCTTTCTTATTCGGCAATTTTAACTGTATTTTTCTATGCATTTATGATAGCCTGGAATGAATATCTTTTTGCTTCGGTATTTTTAAAATCCTTTAAAGAATTTTATACTCTCCCTTTTGGATTAAATGAGCTTTTTCATTCCAAGAATGCAATCTGGGATCGCATTATGGCTGCCAGCTTATTAACAGCAACCCCAATTATTGGAATGTTTATGTTTATTCAGCGTAGTTTAGTCGGTAGCTTAACTTCAGGTGGGGTGAAAAGCTAATGAATATTATGAATATTGTCATTGCTCCAGACTCATTTAAAGGAAGCTTGTCAGCAACTTTAGTTGCTGACCATATTGAAAAAGGAATCAAAGCAATAGATCCGTCTGTGGATACTATAAAATTTCCCATGGCAGATGGAGGGGAAGGGACTGTAGAGACTTTAATTGCTGCCATGGGTGGAAAGATTTACAAGAGTAAAGTGACTGGTCCTTTAGGTGAGTCGATCGAAGCCTTTTTTGGAATAACTGCTCAACAAACAGCCATTATTGAAATGGCTAGTGCTTCAGGACTGCCTTTAGTCCCTGAACAACAACGCAATCCAGGATTAACCACCACTTATGGTACAGGGCAGTTAATTGTCCAGGCTTTGGATTGTGGGTGCCGTGATTTTATCTTAGGAATAGGTGGTAGTGCAACGAATGATGGCGGGATGGGCATGGCCAAAGCACTAGGCATACAATTTAAAGATAAAAATGGACAGCCCTTGCCTGAAGGTGGTATTCATTTATCAGAACTTACAGAGATAGATGTCTCAAATCTTGATCCTAGAATCAGAGAAAGTACTTTTTTAATTGCCAGTGATGTAGATAACCCTTTGGTTGGTAAAAAAGGGGCAGCCTTTATTTATGGGCCACAAAAAGGTGCAACTTCAGAACAAGTTATAGAATTAGACAGAGGGTTGCAAAATTTTGCTTCGGTAGTGAAAAAATGTTTGGATGTGGATATTGCTCACATTCCTGGTTCCGGAGCAGCCGGAGGTTTAGGCGGAGGAATGATTGCCTTTTTATCAGCGCAGATCAAATCTGGTATTCAAACTGTTTTAGAGAAATCCCAGTTAGAACAATATATCAAAAAGGCGGATTTAGTGATTACTGGAGAGGGTAAAATCGATGATCAAACAGGAAATGGTAAAACCCCGCTGGGAATTGCTCAGGTGGCACAGAAATACCAGGTGCCAGTCATTGCTATTGCCGGATCAATAATTCCAGGCTACGAAATTGTTCATCAAAATGGAATCAGTGCTGTTTTTTCCATTATCAATCACCCTAGCTCTTTAGAAGAAGCCATGAAACCTCAAAAATGTGGTTACTTCATTGAGAAGACGATCGAAGAAATTATTCGAGTATTTCAAATAAAAGATTTTAAGAAAAAAATGTTTTAAGGATGTTTACTTTGAACTCACAGACTCAGAAAGAAATTTACCATTCGCTGAAAAGTAAAATTGAGAAATTATATGGAAAAGAGAGAGTGGCTGGTATTGTTAACAAAATCAAAACATTGATGAAAAAATATAAATCCCCTTTGATTCAAACAAAAGATTGGGTAGATGAGAAAGATGTTTTTTTAATAGTATATGGTGATCACTTACAGAGTGATCAGGCTCATCTAAAAACACTCTCTTTTTTCTTAAAACAATATCTGTTAAATGTCATTACTAATGTTCACATTCTCCCTTTTTATCCCTATTCTTCAGATGACGGATTTTCAGTGATTGATTATTTTAAAGTTGATCCTGCATTGGGAGATTGGTCAGATATTCGACAAATTGCGGAAGATTTTCATTTAATGTTTGATGGGGTGATTAATCACATTTCAGCAAAAAGTGATTGGTTTATCCAGTATTTATCAGGAGCCGGGGATTATCAGCAATATTTTATTGAAATGGATCCATCTATAGATTTGAGTAGTGTAGTTCGGCCCAGAGCATTACCTTTGCTCAATCCCTTTCAAACAAAAGGTGAAAAAAAACATCTCTGGACTACTTTTAGTGAAGATCAAATTGATTTAAATTATAAAAGTGAAGAAGTTTTTCTTAAAATTGTAGAACTCCTGCTTTTTTATATTTCCCAAGGAGCTGATGCAATCCGTCTGGATGCAATTGGATATCTCTGGAAAGAGATTGGTACATCCTGTATCCATCTACCTCAAACTCATCTGGTGATTCAGGTGTTTCGCGATATCTTTAATCTCTTTGCCCCTTATGTTAAGATTATTACAGAAACCAATGTACCCCATAAAGAAAATATCAGTTACTTTGGGAATGGCTATAATGAAGCTCAGATGGTTTATCAGTTTACCTTGCCGCCTTTGGTTTTACATGCCTTTTTAACGGAAAATTCCCAGAAGCTTACTGGATGGGCTTCTACAATTCAACCTGTATCCCCAAAAACCACTTTTTTTAATTTTTTGGCTTCCCATGATGGTATTGGAGTCATGCCGGCTCAAGGATATTTAAGTGATAAGGAGATTAGGGCAATGGGAGAGGAAATCAAAAAACGGGGAGGTTTTGTCTCAGATAAAACCAATAGTGATGGTACAAAGAGCCCTTATGAATTCAATATTAACTATTTTGCTGCCTTATCAGCAGAGGAAGATAGTGAGAAATTAAATATTCAAAAATTTATAACCTCTCAGGCTATTCTGCTAACTTTTCAGGGCGTTCCAGCAATTTATCTGCACAGTTTGCTTGGGTCAAAAAATGATTTAGCAGGGGTGAATAAGAGTGGCCGCTACCGAAGTATTAACCGGGAAAAGTTAAACCTCACCCAGTTAGAAGCAGAATTAAGCGATTCTCAAACAGAAAGGTTCAGAGTATTTCATAGATTAAAAAAGATCATTGAGATCAGAAAAAATCAAAAAGCCTTTCATCCTAACAGTGAACAAAAGATACTGAATATTTCAGAAAAACTTTTTACGATTATTCGTCAAACAAATGATAAAAAAGAAATCATCCTTGCTTTGTTCAGTGTTAATGCTTCAAACCAGGTTATATCATTGAATTTATCTGAAATTGTAGAAGATATCAATCTTTATACCATAGAAGAAATTGTCAGTCAAAAAGAGATCAAAACTCAACTAAATAGTTTAAGTTTATCATTTAATCCATATGAATTTAAATGGGTTAAATTCAGTAAAATTTAGAATAATTGTTATTGAGGAAGAGATCAGGAGAAACTATGAATATTGCAATCTGTCACTTTAGAGTAGGTGAAACCGATGGAGTTTCGTTGGAAATTGAAAAGTGGAAAAAAGTATTACTCCAATCAGGCCATCGAGTATTTCTTTTAGCAGGAAATCAATCAGACCAGACAGATATTTATATTTCTGAAATTCAATATGATCATCCTCAAAATAATCAATTGATTACCAATGCTTTTGATCAGTTAAAAGATTATGCTAATGAACAGGAATTGTTAGATGAAATCGAAAAATTGACTAAAGTGATTGAAGAGAAATTATCCCAGGCAATCCAGGAGCATCAGATTAATTACATGATTGTAGAAAATATCTGGTCTTTAGGTTGGTCTTTTCCTGCAGCAATTGGTTTTTATAGAGCTGCGAAAAAACATAGTATAAAATGTTTAGGCCATCATCATGATTTTTATTTTGAAAGAGTCCTTTATGCTCAGCCCACTTGTCCGGCTGTAAAAGATCTGCTCAACAAATATTTTCCTCCTATCGATCAGCTATTTGATCATGCTGTAATAAACAGTTTAGCCCAAAATAATTTAACTAATCAAAAAAAAATACCATCAACCATTGTTCCCAATGTATTTGATTTTTCTCTCCCTTTATGGGCAGAAGATCCATATAACACAGACTTTAAAGAAAGGATCGGTTTAAAACCAGGAGATCTGATTATTCTTCAGGCAACTCGGGTTGTCGAGCGGAAAGCCATAGAACTGGCCATTGAAGTGGTGGGGCAATTAAATAAACGAAGAAATGAGCTTAAAAATGTCATAAGTTTTGATGGATACACTTTTACTGAAAGAAACAAAATCGTTTTAGTTATGCCAGGTTTAGTAGAATCTTCCGATGAGTATTTAAAGAAACTAAAAGAACTTGCTAATGAAAATCAGACTGAAATTCTTTTTTGTAATGATTTAGTTGAAGAGTACCGAAGACAGGATCAACAAAATAAAATATATTCACTCTGGGATTCTTATGTTTTTGCAGACCTGGTTACCTATCCCAGTATTTTAGAAGGGTGGGGAAATCAGTTCCTGGAAGCAGTATTTGCTAAGAAGCCTATTGTGATGTATGAATATCCAGTATATGTCCGTGATATTAAGGAAAAAGGTTTTGATATTATTTCCTTAGGTAATCATCACCAAAGATCGGATCAGGATTTAGTAAAAGTAGAAGAATCCATAATTACTTGTTGTGTTGATCAAATCATAGAAGTGCTGACCAACCAAGAAAAGTATCATGAAGTGGTGAATCATAATTTTAAAATTGCAAAACAGGATTTTTCTTATGAAAATTTAGCAGTAATTTTGAATGAAATAGTCAATAAAAACATTTCCATATGATAGGTGTATGCTTTCCAATCAGTACACCTGTTAGTTTTACCATTATTTTCTATATCATATCAAAATATTTGTAAAATTATTATGCTTTTCATATTACTTTCACATAAAAATACTAGAATCAATACTACTGATTCTGGTATTTTTCATTTAATGAACCGAATACTGAGTTTTTTATTAATTTTGATTTTTAACGAAAAAATAATATTTTTTCTACCTGCTGAGGAAGAAAAATAACTTTTAAACCCTAAAAATCTTTACTAAAGTAAAACTCGACATTCGGCCTAATAATTTAGCTTAGAGTCACTATGGGAGTAAGGATGAATAAATCACTAGTTTTGAAAGATTATTATATTTTTATATTATTAACTATTTGCTCTGTTTCATTACTGATTGTCCGAGCTGTCTATGTACAAAATTTTTTGTTTTATTTCTTTATCTGGAATCTTTTTCTTTGCTGGATTCCTTATTTATTATCTCTTTGTTTGTTAAGACTATCAAAATGGAAGATGAGGAAACCAGGAAAAGGTTTGGTATTAGTAGGAGTTGGTTTCGTCTGGTTACTTTTTTTTCCAAATGCACCTTATATTATTACCGATTTTATCCATCTTGATGGATTTTCTTTTTTTCGTTTAGTGAATCATCAGTATATTCTGAACAAATCCCTGTTGCTCTGGTTTGATCTTATTGTTTATATATTTTTTATCACTACTGGTTTTTTATTGGGGTTGAGATCATTAGGTATTATACATCAATTAATCAACCACAAGTATCATTCAATAATCGGCCTGCTTTTTGTTTTGGCTGTCTTGGTTTTAAGTAGTTTTGCCATCTATTTAGGAAGATATATCCGGGTAAATAGCTGGGATTTTTTTACCCAGCCAATCAGTTTATTAAATCTGATGCTTAAAAACATTCAACAGGATACAATCAGTTTTGTCATTTTGTTTACTGGCTTTCTTTCAGTATTTTATTTCGTTTTTTATTTCTTTCAGCAACCAATCTACCAGAGAAACTCTTATCCATTGGGCTAAAACATGCGGGAACAATCCATAGAGATCTTGAAGAAGCACAGGAATTATTTTTCCTGTTTTATAACCTAGAGTATTATTTTAAAAATATACTCCAGAAAAAAAAATAAAGAAACATAAAACAATGGAAACAGGATATTCTTGACTCATTCATAATATTATAACCAGGGGAAGTCTCCTGGTTTCTTTATAAAATATTGTACCTGGTACTATTAACTACCTGATTTATCATAAAAAGTGAGTTAAATTGAATAACACTATTAAATAGAACAACTCAATATAGAATTTTTCAGAAAGAATCATACTCTAAAAATACTCACAATAGCCCTTTACTTCTCCAGATATTTTCATTATCATATGATTAGGATGACAGTAAAACAGATTGAATTCATTGATTACCAAACTTCTGTTCCTCAAATTTTAGACCTTCTCCAGGCTGGAGAAATCCTGAAAAAACAGTCCAAAATACTGATCAAGCCTAATC
>JAKSBL010000312.1 GCA_022361115.1 Spirochaetota bacterium
GATTTTTAAGATTATTATTTTTTTCGCGTTCTCCTTCTAATATAGAATGATAAAAGGATTCTAATCTTTCATAAATAATGGTATAATTATCTGAAATATACTTATGATATATTGCTGTCATATCTCTTATTTCATTACTATTTTGGTAGACTAATTCTGATATCCTAAGAATATCATATAAAATTTCTGGATAGGGATTATTTATCCAGAGAGCAGTTTTTTCTTCTAATAATAAAGCGATTTTTTTACTATTTAAGTCCTTATCTTCATATCGTATACTCATATTTATCCGATATAAAATATTTACCAAAATCTGACAATAGGTAATCAGGATGTTGTTCCACTTAACTGAATTTTTATTATTAACTTGTTTGATCAAAGTATTAATAAAATCTTTTGCTACTTCATAGGCTATGCATTTATCAATAAAAATTTCTCTTAGTTTTAACCGCATCCCTTTTACATCAACCAGATATGGATCAGAAATCGAAAAATCAAAAACATTAAAATGTTTTGCAAAGATATTTTCATCTTTATATTTTTCTAAACTTCTATAAACTTTTTCACTTATGATTACACCAGAGCTAATTGGTTTTTTTAGATTACAAATTTTTAAAAGCCTGCTAGCTTCTGCAATAATTCCACCAATAAGAAAACCTTTATTATTAATAAAGGTTTCTCCTCCTGTAGCTATGGCAGCATTCATTTCAAAACGCTTTATCATGGCATTTTTTATTTCATAACCATGAAAAGTTTTTGATTTAGAATCCTTTTTTATTTCCTTTTGGCGAACCAACTCTATTATAAATAAAACTGCAGTTAAAACATAATGAGGATTTTTAGGCCCAATTAAAATTAAAGAATCTCCCTCAACTTCGTATACAATTGAATGGCATTTTTTACAAATATTAGTGATTTTTTCTGGTAATTTTTCACCAAATTCCATTAAAGGTGTTTTATTATACTTAATTTCATTAGAAAATTTAGTATATCCATGAAAATCCATGATCGCAACAGTCCCCTGGAAATCATCATATACTCGCAAAAGATCCCCATTCTTATCAATCATGGTGGTATATAATTCAGAATAGTTTTTTTTGTTTAACTTACCAAATTCTCCCCAATAATAGCTTTTGTATATTTTTGTAGAAACAGCATAGAGTTTTTCTAATTCTTCCTTCACTTCAAGAATGGTCTGTTTATATTTTTCAATCTTTTCTAATTGGGAAACTGTTTGATCAACTTTTGCTTTTAAAAGAATAAATTTTTTTTTAACTTGAGTAATACTCTGAATTTTGCGAGTGATGATTGCATAATTCAGTTCATTTACTTCTTTTACAATATCAATCAATAGGTCATCAAGTATATTACTTGCCATTATTTATCTTCATCTGCCTTTCATAACATAGCTACACTTTTCAGTATTTAATTTAATTTAAGTATAAGTATTCGTAACTTAACAAAATCTATATAATAGTTTACTCTATTCTTTATTATTCATTAGAATCTTGAAGATGCTCCAATAACGATCTTTAATCCTTCTAAGGCAGTCAAAGTATTTCCTGTAGCCCTGGCAATTTGAATTCTTGAAAAGTCATAATGAACAGTAAAATCCCAGATAACCCCTGAGAGAGTAATTGAGGCATAGGGAGCTAAGATAATATTCCACTGATCATTAACATCAGCTAATGAGTATTTTAAATTAAATAAAAAACCCCCATTAATAGGAAAATCAGGTACTTGAATTTTAAATTTATAATTAATATCAAAATTAGTACTCGCTCCAGTGGTTTTCTCACTATAGATTGACGGTCGAGTTAAAAAGGAAATCGTATGAATAGATCGAAAAAGCTTAAAATTTAATTCACCCACCATATAAAGCAGGTCAAAGAAATTAGATGTTTGGTTTTGTATACTACTAAAGGTAGCAGAATCCATATTTGGAAATCCGAAACAGGAAAAGAATTGTACATGTTCATTTCCAATCCAAAACTTCATACCTATTTTTCCCCTACCATATCGTAAATCTGCATTTGTATTGGGAAGAATAAAATCTTTAGTATATCCTCCAAAAAAGGAAAATTTAATTTTGTCAAAATTTAATCCTACTTCACTATCAAAAGAAAAATAGTTCAAATTTAAATCACCAGAAGCATCAATAAAATTGGCATTTTGATAAATATGTATATCAGCTACAAATCTATCTTCCCAAAACTTAAGATGGGATGTTACTCCAGTTCCTCTGACCCGATAAAAACCTTGATAATCAGTATCCACGGATTCGGGGTAATAAAGATGGCCTCGGTACTGGTTCCCACTCCCTAAATATTGGTTAGTACCGGTCCAAAATGCTAAATCCAGATGAGACTTAGCTAAGTTCTTAGCCATTACTTCCGCTTTATTAAAAAATAGATAAACCATACCTAGGGGTGATGTTGTATAGTTTAATTCAAGTTCAGTTATATTGGTTTCAAAAGCAACTTTAGCAGCAAATTTATATCCTCCATCAAAAGAGGTAATAAATTTAAAATAGGTATTCATCTCAAATTCATTGTTAGATGAATTGAAATTACCATCTGCAATTATTTTTAGCTCATCTACACTTATCGATGCCGAATAAGTATAAAAAGAAATTAAAAAAAAGATTATCATGAGCTGGTATTTTTTCATGCAGAAATCTCCAGATAGTATAGTCAGAATCAGGGATTATTACTTTTAAAGCTGTATTCATCCACAATAGTTAGTCTAATAGTAATAATCTGTTCTTCTTAATTGTTTATAAACATAAGTTTATTAAACATTACTTACTATATCGAGCACTATGATAAATAGCATTAGAGTACAATTTAAAAATATCGTAGTACATATTCATCAATTTGTAAAAAAGACAATTTATTGGATAATTATCAAAAAAAAACCATTAAACAATACAAAAATCTATAATTTATCCAATAATATCCTGAGGTTCTGGTAAAAATGCAACGTACTTAAGGTAAAAGTGAGTTTCTTTGCTACGAGAGATGCAAGAATCTCATTTTTTAGCACTTTTGCAAAAACCTCTCTTTAATAAATATTATATTACAATAAACAAAAAAAACAATCAAGCGAAAAGGGTATCCTATAAAATTAGAATTCATGTTTTTTTCAAATTTTAAAGATTTGTTTGCATTTCTTATATTTTTATTGTAAAAAGAGACATATTTTTTTTATTAATAAACAAGATATTGCAAAATTAAGATGTTAATAGCTTATAGTGATGCTATCATTTATGAAAATCAGCACCCCCAACTAGTCTTTTCTTTGCCAAACTTTAAAGGCGAACAAACACTTTTAGAAATTTATCAAAAAAAACAATTGTTAGATAATTTTTCAATCAATAATCAAATTATCAATGTCCCTTTACCGGATAATATTAAATTAGACCAGGATCTCACTGAAATAGAGCTGGTAGTTTCCAATAAAACAGAAAAACAATTTTTTACTTATTCTGTGTTAAAGCTTTCTGAAAATGAACCCTATATCATTTGTGACATTGATTTTACCATTTCAGCCACTAACTTTATTTTATATTTATCCAATAATATTTTGAGTATAAAATCGTTAAAATACTCAGCTGATACTTTGAATGACCTCTCTCACCATTATAAAATAATCTACCTCACAGGACGGTTAGATCTGCATTCTCGTGTAACGAAAATTTGGTTAAGCAATCATGGTTTTCCAAAAGGTCCAATAATAGCCAGAAGCCGTCAGGATCTCAGAGGCTTGGCAAAATTTAAGATTAATGCACTAGAGAAAATTGTTCCAGTATCAGCCCAGGGTATTGGTATTGGAGATTTACGTTCGGATATTACTGCATACCGCTATCACGGATTATTACCTATCCATATAAGGCGATTACCATATTTTTATAAAAGTAATGATCATTACAAATTTAAAAATGGTTATTATCGCGTTAAAACCTGGAAAGGAATCCAAAAATTATTTAATGAAAAATTGTTAAACCAATAATTCAGGAGATATCATGGGAAAAAACCTAGTTGAAAAAATCTTACAGGAACATATCGTAGATGGTAACCTTAAATCCAACGATGAGATAGGTATACATATTGATACAACTTTAACCCAGGATGCGACAGGTACCCTAACCTATCTTGAATTGGAAGCAATGAATATTGATCGAGTAAAAACTGATTTTTCTATAAGTTATGTAGACCACAATATGCTACAAGCAGACTTCCGAAATATGGATGATCACGTTTATTTACAATCTATTGCCAGAAAACTTGGAATTTTTTTCTCCCGTCCAGGTAATGGAATATGTCATCAAGTCCATTTAGAACGATTTGCAAAACCAGGAGCAACTTTATTAGGTTCTGATTCTCATACTCCTACTTGTGGAGGAATAGGTATGTTAGCTATTGGTGCTGGTGGTTTGGACGTGGCTAGTGCAATGGCAGGACAACCATTTTATTTAAAAAATCCACAAGTAATAGGTGTAAACCTAACAGGAAAACTTAATGACTGGGTTTCAGCAAAAGATATTATTTTAACATTATTAAAATTGAAAACAGTAAAGGGAGGGGTTGGAAAAATTATTGAATATTTTGGTGAAGGTGTCTCTTCCCTTTCCATCCCTCAAAGAGCTACCATTACAAATATGGGTGCTGAATTAGGTGCAACCACTTCAATCTTCCCTGCAGATGAGGTAACGCATGATTTTCTAAAAGCGCAAGGGCGAGTGAGTTCCTTTCAAAATTTTCAAGCAGATTCTGATGCCGAGTATTCAGAAATTATCGAATTAAACCTTAACCAGATTGTTCCAATGATTGCCTGTCCTCATTCTCCTGATAATGTTGTAGAAATCTCTGAAGTCGAAGAAACAACTATACATCAAGTTGCAATTGGGAGTTGTACGAATTCCAGTTATCGAGATTTATGGATCACCGGAGAAATATTAAATAAACAGATAGTTTCCAGAGATGTTTCATTAACCATCTCACCCGGATCAAAACAAGTCTTATCTATGATTTCTGCAGATGGGACATTAAGCAAAATTATCAATGCTGGTGCCAGGTTACTGGAATCTGCTTGTGGTCCTTGTTTAGGCATGGGGCAAGCTCCGGGAAGTGGTAAATTATCCTTAAGAACATTTAACCGTAACTTTAAAGGCCGAAGTGGAACCCAAGATGCAGGAATTTATCTGGTAAGCCCTGAAGTGGCAGCGTATTCTGCATTAAAGGGTTACATTGCTGATCCAAGAGATTTAGGCAAGATGCCTCAATTTGAAGAACCTGATACCTATCTACAAGATGACCGTATGATTATTCCGCCAGCTTTTTACAAAGAAGATGTAATAGTCGAAAGAGGCCCGGGTATTAAACCTTTACCAGAACAATTACCTTTACAAAATTATTTGGAAACTAATGTTCTTTTAAAAATCGGTGATAACATTACAACAGATCATATTTTACCGGCTGGGGCAAAAATTTTACCATATCGATCTGATATTCCAAAAATATCAGAATTTGTTTTTGAAAATATTGATCCTGATTTTGTAAAAAGAGCTTTAGCTACTAAAAATGGAGTCATTGTTGCTGGACAAAATTATGGACAGGGTTCTTCAAGAGAACATGCTGCATTAGCGCCTAAATATCTTGGAATTGTTGCAGTTATTGCTAAATCTTTTGCCAGAATTCATGTTGCTAACTTGATTAACTTTGGTATTGTTCCTCTTACTTTTCAAAATGAAAAGGATTATGATTTGATTTACCAGGACATGAAATTAGAATTACCTGATATTCGATCATTTATTTTAAAAGGAAAATCCATTAAAGCGATTTCTGATACAAAAGAAATTATATTGGACTGTTTTATTTCAAATAGGGAAAGAGAGATTTTATGTGCAGGTGGCAAACTGGCTTATGTTAGGGAAAACCAATCCAGCTAATGCAATAGCAATAGTTAAAGAAAACTGGCTTAAACCTCCTTACTTAGTCCAATATACCAATTCTCGCTTATTGAAAAAGAAAGGGAAATTACTTCTCTGTGAATTTCATTTTCCCCAAAAGTATGCACAACATGATTTTTATTTAAATGACAAAAAGGTACTATCCAGTGGGGAAATGGTAACTGGAAAACGTTATTTTTGGTCAGATCGTTTCTACTCTTTATTAGAGTTCTATTCAAATCGAGATAAAATCACAGCATATTATTTGGATATTACCCTACCCTGTTACTTTACTCAAAATGAAATCTATATTGTTGACCTTAAATTAGATTTTTTTATTTTTCCTGATAAAAAAACCTATATTCTATTGGATGAAGATGAACTGGAAGAAGCAGTTTTAAAAAAACAGTTCAATCATAATGAACTTAAATCGTGTTATCAAACCAGGGATTTTATAAAAAAATGTTTAGAATCCAATCAATTTGACAAGATTTTCACTAATTATCAAAAATCACGATCTTCCAATTGGAAACGGTATCAATTATTGAAAAGTTATCCAATCATTCAGAAATAGAATTCGAATTCCCCTTATTATTAATGCTTCGTTGAAAACAGGCAGGATATTTCTCACAAGTTAGACAATCTTCTTCTTCCGAATGAAAATCATATTCTTCACAAAGAGGCCCATCAATAACAGAAGCCCGTCGACTAATATCTTCCAGAATTTTATTCTCAGTCTCATCAAGAGGCTCTGATTGATTGATTTTTTTTACTATTTTTCTAAGTTTTTGATTAATGTTCTGATGTTTTGCTGTTTGAGTTGTTTTTTCCAATTCTGCTAATTTAGTACCCACTGCAACTTGATATTGAAATTTTTTTCTTTTATAAAAGATTTTAATATCATTAAACAATAAAACGGCAAGAAATAATACCATCACCAAAAAAGGTATCATCGTAACAAAAATATTTTGGTTTAACAAAGTGTTAAAAAACTGAAGAACAAAATTTGAAGGGATAAATACGATATAGCGAACTAATCCCAAGATCAGAAAAACATAGATGATTAACATCCCAAAAGGATAAATCCTGTCAAAAATAGCTTGAGAACGTTCTGGAATAAAATGCCGGAGAATCCAGCCTCCATCTAAAGGAGGGACAGGTATTAAGTTAAAAAAACAAAGATAAATATTTATTTGGATATATAACTCCAGAATCCTTGAAAAAATGTTTTCAGAATAACCGAAATGAAATTGAAATGCTATGAGATAATAAAGTTTTAAAATAATAATGGCAAAAGTTGCCTGTAACAAATTACTAAAAGGGCCTGCTGCTGATGTAATTGCTGATCCGCGAGAGGGATTTCTAAAATTTAAGACATTTACCGGCACAGGACGCATCCAACCAATAACAGGAAATCCAGAAATTGCTCCAATAAGGGGGAAAAAAATAGTACCAACCGGATCGATATGTGCTAAAGGATTAATAGTTAGCCTGCCATTATTCTCTGCTGTTGGGTCTCCTAATATTTTAGCAGAAAAAGCATGACCAAACTCATGAATCGAGCCTGCAAGCCAAAAAACACCTAAACTAAATAAAATATTATATAAACTGGTTAAATTGAAATTTTCAAACATTAATTTGCCTTAGATTAAATAATAAAAGCAGTAGCAGCATAAGTATAGCCGCCTCCCACTGAAGTACAAAGTATTTTTGAACCAGGTTTATATTGATAC
This sequence comes from Spirochaetota bacterium, assembly GCA_022361115.1. Lineage (GTDB taxonomy): Bacteria > Spirochaetota > GWE2-31-10 > GWE2-31-10 > GWE2-31-10 > JAKSBL01. Next base: position 7,684 of record JAKSBL010000312.1, read on the forward strand.
CCTGGTAATTTTCCTTTTCGTAACAAATCTACGGTTAGTGGAACAGTAGCACAGGAAATATTTCCTATCTGATCAATTGAAACCACCATCTTGCCTTCTTGCAGCTTCATCTTTCTTTCTAATTCTTTTATAATTCTCATATTTGCTTGATGTGGTATGATAAAATCAAAGTCATTAAAAGTCATATCTGCTTGTTTACAAACTTCTTCTGCTGAGTGATACATTGCATTTACTGCGTTACGCTGTACTAAAGGGCCTCCGCCCATCTGAATCTTTTGTCCATATCGCATGACAATATGTTGATCAGAATATTTAATTCGGGAAAAAACACCAAAGACTCCATTATCATCTGCTGCCTGAAGTACTGCTGCTGCTGCTGCATCTCCAAATAAAATAGCGGTAGTAGGATCGTTATAATTTGTTTCTTTGGTTAAGTATTCAGATGAAACCACTAACACAGTTTTACATAAACCTGCTTTAATCTTTGCATAGCCATCATAAAAACCATCTATAAAACCTGAACAGGCAGTATTCAAAGAAAAGCCACTGCATTCTTCAATTCCTAATAAATTGCTAATCGTACAAGCTGAGTTGGGTATTATTGTGTTTGAAGTAAAATTAGTTGAAATAACTGCATCAATAGCAGATGGTTTTAACCCAGAATCAGCAATTGCATTTTTAGCTGCTTCAGCTGCCATCATTTCCACTTCATAATATTCTGGAAATTGATCTAATCCAGAAACATAGTGCCGTTTTTCTATCCCACAAACTTTTTGTACCCAAAGGTCAAATATTTCTGCATCACTTTTGTTTTCAATATCTATTTTATTTTTGATAAAAGAATCTTTTGCTTTTTCTAATTCGAAATTATTCACTAGAGGGAAAAGTTCTTTATTATCTACTACTCTGGCTGGTAAAAAAGAACCTGTACCCAAAACTTTTACATTAAACATAAACACTCCGTTTTAATACATTTTTTTATAAAAAGCACAAAAGCTAATATATTATGAAAAAAATCTATGAACCATATTTATAAAAATGATGATTAGTTAAACAATCGATAGAATACCCATCAGACTATTCTTATGTAAATTTCATTGTTCACAGAGAGTGCATTTTCATTTTCTATTTGGTTTTAATAGAATATTATGTATTAGCGATCATTCAATATTACAAAAAAAAAGACAATTGGTCTACTGAATTTTGCGATTTAGTATGCAAATTTTGGATAATAATAATTTTGTATAGTATTTAGAGATAAAATGAAAGGTGTCATCAACTTTTATGACACTTTTCATAAATTTATATGTCATACTGCCTGTTTTTATTAAAACAATTTATTTTTTTTATCTTTAATCTGGCATATTATTTGCTTATTAAATGTAAAATAACAATTGGAGTTAGTATGGATATTCAAAAAAAAGAAAAATTGATTGAAGAGTTAGTTTTTTTTCACTACAAGTTTTACAATCCTAAAAAAGGTAAAAAGAATAAAATTGTGCAATTTGCTTTCCATGAAGATAATCAAACCTATTATTATTACTTGAAAATTGAAAACAAAAAATGTTTCTATCATAAGGGTAAATCTAATACTTTTAATTATCAGATTAATACTGATCTCGATACCTGGTTAAAAATAGCAACTGGTGAATTAAAAGGGCAAGCTGCAATGAAATCAGGAAAATTAAAAATTGAAGGTAGTTTATTTGATTTTCTCTTTCATTTTGGATCAGCTTTTGGAGGAACTCATCACTTTGAAATACCAGAAGGATTATTTTTAAAGTCTGAAAAACCTAATCAGTATAAAAAAATATTGATTATTTCCGGATCACCGAGAGGAAAACGGGGAGCAACCGGTTTAATGGTAGATACATTTAAAGAAGGATTACTAAGAGGCGGAGCTGAAGTTGTTGTATTAGAATCAGCTAAAATGAATATTAATCCTTGTATAGGGTGTTTAAAATGTTGGTCAGGTGAAAGTCAAGGCTGTGTTTTTGATGAAAAAGATCAGATGAAGGAAGTTTGGAAAAAATATTATTGGTCTGATTTAATCATTTGGGCAGCTCCTGTTTATGTTTTTCACCTTCCTGTTGCAATAAAAAAAGTTATGGATCGTCTTTTTGTTCTTAATGACCCTCATATTGTCCTCAATCAGCATAATGTTACAGTACACCCTAAAAAAACCAATCAATATAAGCCAATGGGAGTCATTGCTGTTGCAGGTTATTCAGGTAAAGAAAATTTTTCTGCAATCCATCATTCCTTTAAAGTTTGGCGACATCACTATGATTTTGATTATCCTGTTGAGCTCTTTCGAACCCAGGCTATGACTTTTTTAAGTAATGCGGACCTTCAGAATGTAAAACAAAAAAGTTGTCTCAAAGCTTTAGAACAAGCTGGCTATGAATTAGTAACAACCAAAAAGATCAACA
>JAKSBL010000657.1 GCA_022361115.1 Spirochaetota bacterium
CTCCTGAAGTCATCATTGATCTGAAAGGGATCGGGGAGCTAAAAAATATTGAAGAAAAAGGTAATTTTGTTAAGATTGGAGCTGGTGTTACTTTTACTGATATCATCCAGTCTGATTTATTAAAAAAAGTCATACCTGCTCTGGTGGAGGCCTCCCAGTTAGTTGCCTCAGTAGGGGTAAGAAACACAGCTACCATGGTTGGTAATATCTGTAATGCCGTACCTTCTGCAGATAGCGCAGCACCTTTGTTAGTCAGAGATGCAGAAGTAAAGATAAATTCAGCAAATGGAGAACGTACAGTGCCGATTACAGGTTTTTTTAGTGGTCCGAGAAAAACTGTTTTAAAACCAGATGAAATAGTAAGTGCGGTTTCTTTTCAGAAAGAAAAGGCAAAGTTTGGTGAAGTCTATTTAAAGCTGGGGAGATATCGAGGAGAAGACCTGGCTCAAGTTGGTGTATCTGTATTTGTTGACACTAATTTAAATTATAAAGTTGCCTATGCTGCTGTAGGTCCTGTTCCTTTAAGAATAGCAACAGCTGAAGCTATATTAAGAGGCAGAAAACCAGCAGCTGACCTGGTTGAACAAGCCTGTTTAGAAGTGGAAAAGAAAATCTCACCTATTGATGATATTCGAGCCAGTAAAGCCTATCGTCTGCATATGTGCCGGGTGATGCTGGAAAAAGGGGTTGAAGCTGCTTTTTCCAGAATGGAAAAGAATACTCCTGCCTACGGCACAAAACTGATTTAGGAGACTGTGATGAAAAAAACAATCAATTTTAAAGTGAATGGAATTCCAGTTATTCAGGAAGTCAATACAAAACAAACTTTATTAAAAGTATTAAGAGAGGCTTTAGGGATTACCAGCCCCAAATATGGCTGCGGAAAAGGGGAGTGTGGAGCTTGTACCGTTTTAATGGATGGAAAATCGGTTCGTTCCTGTATCATACTGGCAGTTGAAGCAGATGGCAGTGCAATCACAACAGTAGAAGGATTTCAGAAAAATGGTTTGACAGATGTACAAAAAGCTTTTATGAAACATAATGCTTTTCAATGCGGATTTTGTGCTCCTGGTTTTATCGTGAGTACAGAAGAATTTTTAAAAGAAAATCCAACCCCAAATGAGGAGGAAATCCGGGAAGCATTGGCTGGTAATTTATGCCGCTGTACAGGTTACCAGAACATTGTCAATGCTATTAATGAAATTGCTGAAAACAGAGGGGGTGGAAAATGAAAAAAACCAAAGTAGTTGGCCATAATGCCCAGAGAATAGATATGCTGGATAAAGTCACTGGTATAGCAGAGTATACAGATGATTTAAAATTCGGCCCCAAACTTCTCTGCATGAGTGTACTAACCAGCCCTCATGCACATGCTGAAATCAAAAAAATAGAGACAAAAGAAGCAGAAAAACTGCCTGGTGTCAGAGCAGTAGCTACTGGTAAGGATTTTCCCCAGAAATTCGGGCTTTACTTACAGGATAAATCTATTTTACCAGTTGACCGGGTACGTTATATTGGAGAACAGGTAGCAGTTGTCATTGCAGTGACGAAAGAAATAGCTGATCAAGCTTGTAAACTCATCAAAGTTGATTATAAAGTCCTGCCGGCTATCCACCATCAAATGGATGCTCTTAAAAAAGATGCTGTTATCATTCATCCCGATCTGGGAGAATATGAGATTGTGCCCTGGTTAAATCCTCAGGCAGGAACCAATATTTCCCATTTCAGAAAGATTAGGAAAGGTGATGTAGAAAAGGGCTTTAAAGAAGCAGATTACATCTTGGAAGATGAATATCACATTCCTCATGTTGTTCATGCTTGTATTGAACCTCACATTACAATTTCCAAGTATGAGCTGAATGGCCGGCTCACCATGTGGAATTCTACCCAGTCTCCTCACACACAGCGGCATATTATGTCTAATGCTTTGGGGATTCCGCATAAAGATATACGGGTTATTGCCACCCATGTTGGTGGTGGTTTTGGAGGAAAAGCCGGGATTAGTATGGAAGCTTTAGGAGCTGCCTGTATGAAAGTACCAGGACATCCGGTAAAACTGGCTTTTTCCCGAAAAGAAGAGTTTTTAAATACTTCTCAACGCCAGGGACTGGTAGCTAAAGTGAAAATGGGAGTGAAAAAAAATGGCAAAATAGTTGCTCTTCAACATGAGCTCTTTTGGGATGTTGGAGCATCAGCAGAATATGGCAATAATGTAGTAAATGCAACCGGGTTTTCTGCAACCGGACCTTATTATATTCCCAATGTCCACATAGATTCGCGGGCCATTTATACCAACAATCCCCCTTGTGCTGCTTACCGGGGATTTGGCTATTCAGAATTTCATTTTGGCCTGGAAAGCCATATCGACCGGGTTGCCAAACACTTAAAAATTGACCCAGTGGAGATGAGAAAAATCAACGCGATCCAGGAAGGACAGGGAGTCGCTTATGATGTACCTATGAATCCGTCTGGCATGGATCAATGTATTGAAAAAGTTGCCGAATCCATTGGCTGGGGCAAAGAGGAAAAATCAGAGAACCCAGAGGAAGTGATTGCCAAGGGATTTGCCTGTGCCTGGAAGGCCCCTGCCATGCCGCCTAATGCCGGCTCCTCTGTTTTTATCAAATTTAATGAAGATGGAAGTATTAATGTACTGATATCTGGTATGGAAATTGGTCAGGGGTTACACACAGCCATAGCTAAATTTGCTGCAGAAGAACTGGCCCTTCCTTTAGAAAAGGTACGGGTAGAACTGCCTGATACAGACAGAAACCCCTATGAATGGCAGACCGTAGCCAGCCACGAGACCTGGGCAATTGGTAATGCTGTAATTAAAGCGGCGCATGAGTGTAAGACTAAAATGCTGAGTATTGTTGAGCGAGGCTGTCAGATCCCTCAGGCTAATTTGTATCTGGAGGATGGTAAGGTGAAAAGTCACCTGAACCCAAAATTTAGCCTGGCTTATGAAGATTTTGTGATTACCGGAATTGAAACCGAACATCATACCTGGATTGGCGGGCCAATTGTAGGTACAGGTGTTTTTATACCGGAATTTGTGAATGCCATGGTGGATCCGGAAACCGGTTTAGGCGGACACCCTAATGTTCATTACACCGTTGGTGCCGGAGCAGTCAAAATTGCTGTCAATAAAAAGACGGGTGTGGTAAGGGTCTTAAAAATGGCAGAAGCATTTGATGCAGGTAAAGCCATTAACCCAGATGTGGTAAAAGACCAGATTATTGGTGGTTTTGTGCAAGGTTTAGGAACAGCCCTTTATGAAGAAGTGAAGTTTGATGACCTGGGAAATATTCTCAATCCAAATTTTACGGATTATAAGTTGCCAACTACTCTGGATGTACCTTATGAAATGGACCCTATTATTGTAGAAGTACCACAGCCTGACGGGCCATATGGTGCCAGAGGAATGTCAGAACATACGATGATTCCAGTTATGCCGGCCATTGCTAATGCTGTTGCCAATGCAACCGGATTACGGCTTAAAGATGTACCATTAACAGCAGAAAAGATTGCTTTAGGCTTAGCAGATAAAAATTTTAAACCAGAGGGATAAGACAGGAATGACAAAAATATTAGTAGAAAAAGATTCATACTTTGATTCGGTTTTTTTAATGTTAATCAACAGCAGCATTAAAAAACAGGAAGGTGTTATGGATGCTGTGGTAGCCATGGGGACTGCAATGAATAAGGAATTGATTGCTGATCTGGGAATGCGTGACAGCAATTTAACCAATGCCACCCCTAATGACCTGATTATTGCAATTAAAGCGGATTCAGAAAAAAATAGTGAAAATGCGGTTTTAGAAGCAAGAAAAATGTTGAACAAAAAAGCTAAGATTGCCGAAAAGCAAGGCTATACAGCAAAAACCTTAAATTCTGCCTTAAAAGCAGATCCAGATTCAAATTTAGTATTGATTTCTTTACCTGGGGAATATGCTGCCAGAGAAACCAGAAATGCCTTAAATAGTAACCTCAATGTTATGCTCTTTTCAGATAATGTTTCTTTAAAAGATGAAGTAGAACTCAAAAAACTGGCAACAGAAAAGGGGCTGCTTATGATGGGGCCTGATTGTGGAACAGCTATTATTAATGGTAAACCTTTATGTTTTGCCAATATGATTCGTGCAGGCAATATTGGTCTTGTCGGCGCTTCTGGAACCGGTATTCAGGAAGTCACCTGCTGTATTGATACTTTTGGCGGTGGGATAACTCATGCCATAGGAACCGGTGGCCGGGATTTAAAAAATGAACAGGTTGGCGGAATGATGATGTTAATGGGGATCGAAGCTTTAAAAAATGATTCCAAAACTAAAGTCATTGTCCTGATTTCCAAACCGCCTGCTCCTGCAGTTGCAGAGGAAGTCCTTAAAGCTCTGGAAGCCGCAGGTAAGCCTGGTGTGGTCCATTTTATTGGTTTAAAAGGGCAACCGGACCGGGGTAATGTTTATTTTGCTAAAAATCTGGAAGAGACAGCCTTAATGGCTGTTGCTTTGGGTAAAGGAGAAAAATACCAAACTACTGATTCTGTAGCAGCTGCTGAAGAACTGGACAAAATTGCTGAAAACGAAGCAGCTCATATGGCTAAAGATCAGAAGTACTTAAGGGGACTTTATACTGGAGGGACTTTAGCTGATGAAGCCATGATACTCTTTGAAGAACAACTCGGAACCATTTATTCAAATAATCAGAGTAAGGAAGAGCTGCTCTTAAAAGATCCTCATCAATCCATTGAAAACACGATAGTTGATCTGGGAGATGATATCTATACAATCGGCAGGGCACATCCCATGATTGATCCATCTACCCGAGAAGACAGAATCAACATTGAAGCAGAGGATGCACAAATGGCTGTGCTGCTGCTGGATGTGGTGCTGGGATATGGTTCTCACAGTGACCCTGCAGGTGCTGTATTGGATAGTTTAAAGAAGGCAAAAGAAAAAGCCCAGACTCGGGGAGGATATTTATCCATTATTGCTTCCATTACCGGCACGGAAAAAGATTTCCAGGGCTATCAGCAGGCAGAGAGCAAACTAAAATCTATTGGCTGTGTGGTTATGCCCTCTAATTACCGGGCTTCTGTTCTGGCTCTTAAAATTATCTCTGAGGTGAATAAATAATGAATGTAGATAAAATTAATAAACTATTTAATAGTGATTTAAATGTCATTAATCTGGGACTGGAAGCATTTGGTGAATCCTTAGCTGATTTAGGAGTGAATACCACTCAAGTAAATTGGACTCCGCCAGCTGGTGGTGATATTGAATTGTTAGCAGCACTGGATTCCCTGGAAGAGAGGAAAGAAAAAATTCAAACAGCCAATGACAAGGCACATGAGATTATCCTCAAAGGGAAACCAGAGTTGGTAGATATTGCGATTGCCCAGGACGTAATTCCGGGTATGAAAAAGAAGCTGGTCCTCCATGCAGGGCCGCCAGTAACCTGGGAGAGAATGTGCGGCCCTATGAAAGGCGCTGTTATTGGCGGATTAATCTTTGAAGGATTAGCAAAAGACAGGGCAGAAGCTGAAAAATTAGCAGCTTCAGGTGAGATTGAATTTGATCCCTGTCACCATCATAGTACAGTCGGGCCCATGGCAGGGATTGTTACTGCTTCCATGCCTGTCTGGATTATGGAAAACCAGGTTTATGGCAATAAAGCTTATGCAACTTTAAATGAAGGTTTAGGAAAAGTTTTAAGATATGGAGCTTTTTCAGAGGAAGTCATTGACCGGCTCAACTGGATGAAAGAGGTATTGGCGCCTGTTTTACAAAAAGCACTTAAAGCCAATGGCCCAATTGATATGAAAAATATTATTGCACAAGTGTTACAAATGGGTGATGAAGGGCATAACCGGAATAGGGCTGGAACATCCCTCATTATTCGTGAGTTAGCCCCCTATTTAGTTATGCTGGATGATGAGAAAGAAAAAATAGCTGATGTTTTTAGATTTATGCATCAAAATGATCATTTTTTTCTCAACCTTTCCATGCCCGCTTGTAAATGTATTATTGATGCTGCCAGGGATATTGAAAATAGTTCCGTCATTGTAACCATGGCTAGAAATGGAACGGATTTTGGTATTCAAATCTCTGGTTTGGGTGACCGCTGGTTTACTGCCCAGGCAGCATTGGTCGATGGCCTTTATTTGCCGGGATTTACAGCTGAAGATGCAGCTAGAGATATTGGTGATTCGGTTATTACTGAAACAGTAGGAATTGGCGGTTTTGCTATGGCAGCTGCACCAGCAATTGTGAAATTTGTTGGTGGCTCCCCGGAAGATGCCCTGGAGTTCACTCAAAAAATGTATGAAATAACCGGGGTGGAAAATAATATCTTCCAGATTCCGGCTCTGGATTTCAGAGGCACACCAACAGGAATCGATGTCATTAAAATCGGAGAGACCGGTATCTTTCCGGTGATCAACACGGGGATTGCTCACAAAGATCCGGGAATCGGCATGGTTGGAGCAGGCTTGGTAAAACCACCAGAAAAATGTTTTTATGACGGCCTTAAAGCTTTTGCAGATCAATATGGAAAAAAATGATCAAGCATCAAGGGAGACAATAAATAATGAGCAGCCATCCTCTTCTGAAAGAGGATAGTATTGGATTCTTTCATAGCAAAAAAATATGTCTTTGACATTATGAAATATAAATAGAGGAGAGTACTTATGGCAATTGATGAATTGGAAAAAAAATTAAGACCCCCAGCACTTGAGCTAAAACCTTATCCGCCAAAAATCATTACCCTGGCTAATGGACAGGAAATGATTGTTCGGGAAGTAAAAAGAGAAGAAGTCGGAGTTCTTTTAGGAACCATTCAGCCATTAATGGGGGTTCCTAAAGATTTTTACGACATTGTGGCTTCCAGAATGTATGCAGAAATCCTGGGTTGGTATACCTACCGGGTAGCCAATGAATTTGTTATGGTAGGTGCGATTGCTGGTGAGATTGCAGGAATTGTAAATAGCCGCCTGGTAGATAATAAGGTAGGTATGAGTTTTCATACAATGACGATTAAGCGGGGATTAAGAATTGGTGCTCAACTTTTTGCTGCTAAAATGGAACATCATATTGAAATCTTAGGACAGGATGAGGTTCACATTGTTGCTGAAAGTCCTATTGGTTTTAAACGGTGGATGATTGAATATGAACTGGAAGACAGAACCAGTCAATACCCTGCTTTAAGACATGAATTAGGTGGTATACCAACCTTTACTTTAACCAAAGACCTTTACTATGCTGTTAAAGATTCAAAGGTTACTGGTTCCAGGCCGGTACCTCCGGAAAAATTAGCTACAGCAGATAATTTAAAAATGCCGGATGAATACCCACAAATTCCTGGATTTAAAAGGGGATAAATTATGAAAAAAGTAGCGATTGTTGGAATTGGACATACAGTTTTTGGTAATCTCAGTGATTTTGATCTGATAGATGTTATGGGATTTGCTTCCTGTAATGCATTGGATGATGCTGGGATTCGCGATCAAAGAAAAATCATTGACCAGCTGTTTGTTGCCAATATGGGAGGAGGCATTATCAACCATCAAACCGGAATAGCCTCTTCTCTATTGAGTCGAATAGATTTGGAACCAGCAATGGCTGAGTTAGTGGAAAACGGGCCAGCAAGTGGTGCCAGTGCTCTTAAAATTGGGTGTATGGCAATTGCCAGTGGTATGGCTGAAGTAGTTATGGTAACTGGTGGTGAACTAATGAGAACTGTTACAGGCTGGAAAGGCACTGATTTTGTAGCAACCTTGCTCCATCCTGATGCTGAATATAATTATGGACTGTCTTTGCCTGCCTACGGAGGGATGTTTACCCGACTCTATATGGAGAGATATGGTTTGAGCGAAAGAGAGCTAGGCTTAATTGCCGTAAAAGACCACCAGAACGGTGAGAAAAATCCTTATGCTCATGTAAGGGTGCCATGTACTATTGAAGCAATTCATGATAGTGAAAATGCCCATGTCATCAATAACTATATTGCCGAACCTTTACGCATGTATGGCATGTGTCCTGTATCTGATGGAGCAGCTTCTTTGATTTTATGTGATCCTGACTCACCTAAAATGAAGTATTTTACCAAAGAAGAACCCATTTATATTACTGGTATTGGTTCTGCCACAGATACCCATTGCATTCATCACCGTAAAGATCCATTGATACTGGATGCTGTTCGGCTAAGTGCAGAAAGGGCCTATAAAATGGCTAGCTTAAAACCAAAAGATATCTCTTTTGCCGAGCTTCATGATGCTTTTGTTATCCTGGAACTAGCCATTAGTGAAGAGGTTGGTTTTTTTGCCAGGGGAAAAGCAAAAGATGCTCTGGTAAAAGGAGAAACTGCTATTGACGGAAGAATTCCCATCAACACTTCAGGCGGGTTAAAGTCTAAAGGACATCCTGTAGGAGCTACTGGTGTTTCTCAAGTTTTTGAACTGGTCAAACAATTACGAGGCCAGGCAGAAGAGGGACGGCAAGTTAAAAATCCTCAACATGGCATGGCCGTAAATTTCGGCGGCTTTGGCAATAATGTCGTCACAACCATTTGTTCAAGGGGTGATGTATGATAGATTTTAGTGTTTATGGTAAAAAAACTCCTGAAGTTTTTGCAGTGAAGTGTCCTAACTGTGGAAAGGTTGACTATCCAGCTCCCATGCTTTGTAAAAAATGTGGAGAAAGAAGAGATCCTTCCGGCAGCATTTTTAAAGACTGGGAAAAAGTTTCTCTGGGCGGACCCTGTAAGTTATTAGCTTGGACTCGAGTTTATGCATTACCGGAAGGATTTGATGTTAAGTATCTCCTATTTGGTATTGTGGAATTTGAAAATGGTTTAAGAGCCAGCGGCCGTTTGCTGGTGGATCAACCAGAAACGAATATGAAACTCAATGCTCGGGCAGATGTGATTAGAGATGTGAAGGGTGTTGAGATCTATGGATTTATGTTTGAAAAATAAGGAATCATCATTTCTTTGTCAAAGCAATGATGATTCTGTATTGTAAAGCTCAAAAAAAATTAGTGGATACTGAATGACTGTATCCACTAATAGTCTTTATTAAACTACCTGAGTTTCCAGTTTTCAACTAGATCATTTTGCATAAGAATGTAGATATAACCATAGTTCCAGATAAATGTTTTTCCTGCTGGATCCATGCTCCGTTTTTTTAGGGGGACACCAAATAATTGCAGTACTAATTGTGCAGGCATGGATTTCCAGGGGAGAGATTTTTGCAAAGCTGCAATCTGCTCTTTTTCTAACTCAGGATGATTAGCAATGTAATCTGCTCTTCTGGCTTGATATAATCTTTCTCTTTTGATGAATTTGATTTTGTAATAAGCAAACATCACGCTGATAAAGAGAACAGCAAAGATGATAAATAATAGGTTATCCAGCATTTGATATCCTTTACAAGTAAAGATTAAATCTATCATAACATATTATTTATGATTTTTTCTATCAACTGGTCATTAATATGGAGGATATTTTGTTAATACAAAAAGGCAGCAACAGGACATTGTTAAAAAAATATTTCTCTGACCAAATTAAAATGAACTGAAAACCGGCTCTCTGTAATGTAACTGGTTACATATTCTTCTTGAGTTTTTGAGTTTTTTAAGGTATAGTAATTTATTGAACAATTTATTGTTTAGTAAAAAATAAACAGGAGTTTTTATGGAAAAAAGGCTAGATCTAAAGCTGGTAATTATGGGCCTTCAGCATACTTTTGTTATGTTTGGAGCAACTGTGCTTGTTCCTCTGTTAACTGGGTTGGACATACAGGTTACACTTTTTGCAGCAGGTGTGGGTACACTACTGTTTCATGTGGTGACCAAATTTAAAGTCCCGGTTTTTTTGGGTAGTTCATTTGCTTTTTTACCTGGAATTTTTGCAATTGCTGAGTCCCAGGGGCTGGCATATGCGACTGGTGGTATTGTGATTGCCGGATTGATGTATCTCATTGTTGCTGCTATTTTTAAGTTCATCAGTTATGATATGCTGCATCACATTTTACCTCCTTTTGTAACAGGTCCAATGATTATTTTAATCGGTTTAATGTTAGCACCTGTTGCTATCAATAATGCAAACGGAACTAATTCTCCTGCTGTTGTTGAAGCAATTGGTACAAATGGTGCCTGGTTAGTTGCTCTGGTGACTTTTGCTACAGGAGTATTTGTAAAAATTGCTTTTGAAAAATTTGGTTTAAAATTTTTATCAAATCTTCCTGTTTTGTTTGCTTTAATTGTTGGCTATCTTTTTTCAATGATTATGGGGATTGTTGATTTTACTCCGATTAAAGATGCTGCTTTTATTGGACTACCTGGATTTATGGCTCCCAAGTTTTCCATTAATGCAATTTCAATAATGGTTCCTATCTCCATAGTATCCATGGTCGAGCACTTTGGTGATGTATTAGCAATTGGGAATGTTGTTGGGCAGGATTTTATTAAAGATCCTGGTGTTCATAGAACTTTAATCGGTGATGGAATTGCTACCAGTATTTCTGCTGCTATGGGTGGGCCAGCCAATACCACTTATAGTGAAAATACCGGAGCAGTAGCTTTAACTGGTATTTATAATCCTGTTGTAATGAGAATAGCAGCTGTTTTTGCTATCTTGTTAGCTTTTATTCCGAAGTTTACCTCTGTTATTGCTACCATTCCTGGCCCGGTAATTGGTGGGATTTCCATATTATTGTTCGGAATGATTGCTTCGGTTGGAATTCGAAATATGGTAGAAGCAAAAGTCGACCTTTCTAATCCTAAGATACTGATTATATCATCAGCTATGTTAGTATTGGGACTAGGTGGTGCTTCGTTTACTCTTGGTAATTTTTCTTTGAAAGGTTTAGGTTTATCAGCTGTTGTTGGGATAATTTTAAATCTCATTATCAGAAATAATCATTCTACCAATCAAACGAAATGATGACCTCTATAAAATGAAACAGCTGATAAAAGAGGTTTTCTCATTAAGAGAGAACCTCTATTTGAACTATCATCTGTTTTTAAAAAATAAAAGGATTTATTGGGGGCTGGAAAATGATGGTGAATAGTATAGGGGATAACATTAGTAATGGTATTTATTATCTTCATTCCCAATTTCATAATATTGTGAATTTAATAAATAATAATAACGAAATGGTTTCTATTGCTTCTCATTTACAGTATGAAGGACCCAATAATATTATCTTAGAAGGGGTTAATTTTTCTGAAATAAAAAAAATTAATATTTCAGATGATTTGCTCTGGTTGAATGGCTGTGAAGTAAATCTCACAAAAGAAAAGCTTTATCGATCAACCATAAAACCGGCAGCAATAATGACAAGGGGTTCAAATCTAGGGCTAAATCTCTTGTTTTGCATTAAATATATCATTAAAAATGGAAATCCTAAAAGTCTGGTATTTATTTTTGATCAAAAACTTGAGAAAAATTTTAACCAGGGATTTGAGACTCTGTTTATCAACAAAGTGAAGCAGGGGATCGATTTATTGCTTAATCAAGACATCCTGTCTGGTGTTTCTGTTTTAAAAGGATTAGGATTGGGATTAACTCCAGCAGGTGATGATTTTAATGCAGGCTTATTATATGCCTTAAATTATCATGAATCAGTAACTGGAGCTGATTGTTCATTGATAAAGGGAAAAATATACGATAAAGCAAGTAGTGAAAATGTGTTAGCTAACCATTTTCTTAAACTTGCTTATCAGGGGAGATATTCTAAATATTTAAAAGACTGGATGATAGAATTATCCAATAATTACCAAAGTAATCTGGCAGAAAAATGTTCCGGAGTTTTAAATCAGGGGGAAACTTCAGGTGCAGATTTAATGAGTGGCTTTTTATTTTGCTTAAAGAACATTCACCTTTTTTTAACACAAGGATAATAAAGTTTTTAAGAAACTTTTTAAATAATAACTTAAGGAGAAGTAAATGGATATTAATGAATTTCTAAAATTTATGAATGAAGTTAAAATGTATGATTTAACTCAAAGATTGAGTGTCCATACACCACCATGGCCAAGTTACATGCCATTACAAGTTCAATATTTTAAAAGAATAGCTGGTGCACATATGGGACAAGGTGCAAATGGTCAGATTATTAAATCCAGTAACCACGTCGGAACCCATATTGATGGTGAAATTCATTTCCATTCCAGTGGTCGAACCATTGGTGATACACCCATAGATTTTTGGGTTGGTGATGGTGTAGTTGTTGATATTTCTGATGAAGTAGGGGACTATGATCTTTACTCACCTGATATGCTGATGAAAAAAGCCGATATTAGAAAAGGGGACATTCTCATTATCAATACTGGATATCACAAATATGGCTGGGACCAGAAAGAATCTGATGAAGTTCGCTACTTTGTAAAACATCCGGGGCCAGGCCCTGATTTCCATAAATGGTGTATTGATATGAAAATCAAATGGATTGGTGTGGATTGTGGTAGTGCAGACCATCCTATGAATACTATTATTAGAGACTGGCATCCTGGTCCTTTCAAAGAAGCAGAAGCTAAGTTAAAATCAAAATATGGTCAAGCCTGGGATGAAATGTTTCCATTAGATGAGTATTACCAGGTAATGCACCTTGGTTTATTCCCAAAAGGTATTGTTCATGCTGAAAACATTGGCGGAGAGATTGCCAAAGTAAGTAATAAGAGAGTTTGGATTGGTTTATTCCCTTTAAGAGGAATAGAATTAGAATCATCCATGTGTCGTGTTATTGCTTTAGAACCCTAAGTAGTGTATAATGGGATTAAGATAAACCATTTAACAAACTAAATCAATTGGAAGGATTTTTACCCATTTTTTAGTCCAACCAATTTTTTTAAAAAATTAATCTCCAGGGTAAACCATCCACTTACTCTGGAGATTTTTTTACAAGAAAAATAGTTATAAATAAAAAGAGTCTGCATCAAAAATGGAACTAATCTTTCCTTTTTATGGTCTTTTCCAGGATAAGTTAAAACATTTTTCCGGGCAGATACTCATACATAATCCACAACCAGAACATTTATGACGATCAATGATGATAGGGCCTTGTTCTGATCTGGATAAAGCCTCATAAACACAGGATGTTAGGCAGAGCCTGCAGTCTGGAAAAGGGCATTGTTTGGTTAGTGCGGCAATTTTTGGTTCTAAAACAATTTCATCAAAGGATTTTAGAATTTTTAGTGCCCTGCCTTTTATCTCTCTTAAAGAGGAAATA
>JAKSBL010000539.1 GCA_022361115.1 Spirochaetota bacterium
ACTTGATATTGAATATCATTCAATGGCTGGTAAAGGGTGACCTCAACATCATTTTCTACAAAATTTTCATCTGCATCAAAATCGGGATATTGTGTAAGAGAAATAGACAACTTATCTCTTAATTCCCTTTCTTTTTGCATCCGATTCAGAACATCATCAATATTAAGATTTTCCTTGGTTCCTAGTAATGCTGCACCTATGGCATTAAAGTATGTAGAAGACTCTGCTATCTTTATTTCAGTATCAATGGCTTGCCTAATTTGAGTGATAATTTTTTCATTCTGACTCACTCCTCCGATCATTAATAAATTACCAGATAGTTTTCGCCCTTTTATAACATTGGATAGTACATTTCTGGCTACCCCTTCACAAATACCAGCTGCAATTGAGTCTTTATTAAATCCCTGAGCCTGGGCATGGATAATATCGGATTTGGCAAAAACAGCACATCTGGTTGCTATGGAAGGAACACTACCAGTAAAATCTCTGGCTTTTTGTGCTAACTGTTCAGTAGAAAAACCTAGCCTTTCTGCCTGTTGATCAATAAAACTGCCTGTACCAGAAGCACAATCAGAATTAACTGTATGTTCAATATAATTAAAATTTTCATCCAGAATAATTAAGTAAAAGGTTTCACAACCAATGGAGAGAATGTTTTGACAACCAGTTTTTAAAAATTTATTAGCCTCTACAGAAGCTAAAACAGGATCAATAACTTTGTAATTATGCAGATCAATACTGCCGCTGATTCCCAGAGTTTCTATATTTTTTTGTTGATATTTTTGATAAAGTGCATCAATAATATTGCTGAAAATACCAGTCACATTACCATTATGATTGATGGTTGCTTTTTCAACAATCTCACCATTATCCAATACTGCATAACTGATATTTTTTGATCCAAAATCAAATCCAATTTTCATGAATTTCTCCCTGTATCATTTGGTTTAAATATTGTTCAATAAAATAGCAAAATAGATCAAATTTTTTTATTTGTAATTTTCTATAATTTATAGAGGTTTTTGTAAAAATAATAAATATCATGATGAAGCCATGTTCATTGCTTTAAATGTATTAAAATCCCCTTTTTTGAACATTTTAGCAAATGCCTTTTTAGCAGATATATTTTGTATTTTTTAATAATATTTAATACTTTATACCTGAAAGTTTTAAATCTGTAAATCAATAATTACAAAAGTCCTTTGTGATCTTTTTAATCTTCATTAACAAAAGGAGAAAAACTGCAAAAAAGACGAAAAAGTTAGTTACTTGTTATACTTTTCTAAAAGGGGATTCCTATCATATCGGCAAAACACAAGGTAATTTTGGAAAGTAGTTAATTAAATATTCAATGCATTTTTTGCTTGATTTATTTCATTCTTCATAATATATTTAACTTATGCAAATTAATAATATCAACCAAGCATCTCTTATCCATCAATTATTTACTACCAGATTACTTAAAGATGATCTTAATATGCAGGAAATTCAGGCAGCTCAGATTATGAAGATAGCAGAAGACATTTCTCCCCTGCAAAAACAGGGAATTGGTAGGACAATAAATATTTTTGGATAATTGATAACTATCTAGTGATTGTGAAATATTTCGAGGTAATCTTCCAGATTTTTTTTAGAAAGAAAACCCAGATTAACACAAATTTCCCCAATTCTTAATTGAGAACTAGCCTGTACGCTGATTGCTTTATCTAGCTGCTCCTGAGAAATAACATCTTTTGCCAGTAAAAACTCACCAAAACGCATAAAAATACCTCATTAAAACAATATTTATAAATATTATAATTCTGAAAAAAAGAAAAATCAATTTTTCTTCATTAAAAAACTAATATTTCATCAAAAATTCCAAGAAATTTATTCTGAATATCCGATAATTTTCTTAAGTTATCCATTCATTAATTGCAAAAATAATATTATAATATTATAAACCTTTGGTAAAATTAAGAAGATGTTTGATTTTTTAAATAAAGATAAAATTGAAGCAGAAAAAAAAATAGCCGAAACCTTTCTCAGAATTAAAGCTTTTTCTCAAAAAAGAGAATTCATGAGCAAACTACCTGACAATCTTCGTGTTCGTAGAATTATCAAGCACATGTCTCAAAAAACTGATCAAAGGGAATTTACTGTTTTATTTTATTTAGATAAAAATACTAAAAAAGCCTTAAATTCAACAGTAGACCATCTAAAGGCAGCAGATGGCGGGTATGAAGAGACCAGAGATTTACTCAATCTTTTAAGACAACTCAATGCTACAGACCTAATTGAAGAAGCTCTGGATAAAGCTTCAAAAAAGCAAAAAAATAATCAAAAATTTTTTAAACAGATTAAAGATGCACAAAATATTAGTGAGTCACTCAAAAATATTACAGATCCTGAACAATTAGATCAGTTTTTAAAAAACAATATCGAACAGTTTCAGGATAACGAAATTATCTATGACAATCTCAAAGATATTTTTGAGCATGACCACGAATTAAATGATAAAAAAGAGCAATTTAATACTTTTAGCCGTGAATCATTAGGTAAAGAAATTGATCAGATCGAAACTCCGCAGGAAGAAAGTCAAGCTGAACAAAGTAAAAAGGTAACGGAAATTGGACAGGCATTGATCTATTTATTTCATTCCATGCAAGTCAGTAAATCCAAAACAGATTTATTAAAATATATTAAAAATCATGAATCCAGCTTATACAATATCATGGATTTAAAAGCTCTTTTTGCAGCTGCCCAGAATTATCGTAATGTTTATTTGCCCAAAAAATGGAAAGAGTTTAAGGTCATGAATGAAGGTAAACATGATCTGGAGTTTTATCAACTTTGGCTTAAAACTATGAAAAGTGGAAAAAATCGTATTTTACCTAACTCAATCAAAGAGCATATAGTAAAGTCTTTAATCCTCCAATTAGCTGCCTTTATTAATACAACAGTGAAAATTATTGATAAAAAAGTTTATTTTGATTTAAAAAATGAATTATCTCAAAAAGAATTAGAACCTCAATCTCTACAAATAAAAACCAACCAGTTCCTGGAAAATCCTGAAATTACTGCCAAAGCAAACAAAGACGTTATGACTATTACAAAAGATTTTTTTGAATACCTTAAATTATTAGTAGAAGAAAGTAGTTTAGAAATCAGTTTTATTGCTGAACAGGTTTCATTACTCAGAGAACAGGAGGAATTATCAGGAAAAATCAGTACTATTAATTCTATTACTGAAAAAATTCTTCCCAAAACTGATCATCCTGAGATTAAGAAAAATCTCCAAAATATTAGCAATCGCTGGATTACTGTCTATCGCCTTTTAGGAGGGGAAGAAATTAATACAGATGATGAAAAAAGCAATCAAGATAATGAAATTATCAATGATTTAATTGACGAAATTAATGAAACTGGAAAAATTAGTGGATTAGGCAAAAAATTTGTAAGTATATCTGAACAAGCAAAAATGGAAGTTATTTCTGCTTTATCTTTTAATCCCCGGTTTGACAGCCATCAGGAAGCAATTTCTGAAGCTCTGGAACATATGAAAGGCGGAAAAGTTATCCGTTATTTTATTGATCAGGCAAAGCAAATTGAAAAAAAATACGGCATGAATGCCAGTGAACAATTTTTAGAAGATTGTGAAAAAAGAATTACTGCCCAAATGGGCAATAATCACTTCCTCCTTTATCAGTTAAAAAATTTTAAAGATAATCTCCGTAAACGACATAATGAAGATCGAAAAAGTGTCCATTTTATCAAAGATGAGCTGGATAGCTGTAGCAGTATTGCTGAAAAACTGGTTATGTTAAAAAGGCTGGCGGAAGATCCAGAATACAAAAGTCTGCATGGGGCTATTAATAGGATGGAACAGGTTTTGATTAGAAAAGATATATCTCTCCTTTTCAAAGAATTAAAAGACTTACCTATTGAAACGAAAAAAAATATCCTGGTTATGCTTTATCATGATCTTAAAAACATGGCTGGCACTGATATCAGTGCCATTACCCGGGTAGCAAAAGAAATCAAACTACTCAATGCCATTCTCAACAAAATGGATTTTTATAAGAGTGAAGAAGATCGTCAAGAGCTAGAAAACATAATCGCTGCTGAATTTCCTACCAGCAAAGTTGCACAAAAAAAACAGGAAGAAGAAGCAAAGAAACAGAACAATGAAAACCAGACTGATACAGTAAATGAAATTAGTGACAAAGAGGTTGACCTGGATTTAATTTCTGGAAAACCTAAAAAAGTCATCAAAGAACAAGTAGAACTCATGCGTCGTATAGAAAAAGAAATTGATCATCTGCCTACAGATAAACATAAAATTGCCAAATTACTGGAATGGAAAACCAAAGAGTATCATAGAGAAGATCAAATCCATATCCGGGAATACATTGACAAACAAATATTACAATTATAAGATGCTATTTCAGGGGGAAAACAA
>JAKSBL010000147.1 GCA_022361115.1 Spirochaetota bacterium
TAGAGCTGGTTATGAAACATACAGGAGCCGGTTTATCCTGTGGTACCTGCCAAAACAGAATTGAATCAATCATTGAGAATACTTATGATGTTATAATTGTGGGTGCTGGACTTGGCGGCTTAACAACAGGGGCAACTCTGGCAAAAGAAGGAAAAAAAGTCCTCATTTTAGAAAAACATGATAAAGTTGGCGGTTATGCAACCGCTTTTACACGAGAAGGTTTTAAATTTGATGCTTCTTTACATAATCTAGGCCCATTGAATTCTACTATGAAAATTATCTTCAATGAATTAGAACTGAATAAAAAACTTAATTTCATTCCCTATGACAGTTTTCAACATATCATATTTCCAGAACATGACTTTGATATCCCTGCTGGTGATAATCAATTTACTGATTTATTAATCAATTTTTTTCCAGAAGAAAAAGAAGGGATAATAGAACTTTTTAAAGAAACTAAATATGTCCGGAAAGGCTTTGAGGAATTTGAAGAGTTATCAATATCTGGTAATCCAGATAAAATGAATAATCCAATGATGGCTGTTAAATATCCTCAGTTTGTGGAATTAGTAGAAAAAACTTTAACAGATTTTCTTGATACCTATATAAAAAATGAACAATTAAAAGGGCTGATTGCTAATTTCTGGTGGTATATTGGATTACCTACTAACCAAATGGCATCTTTGATTTATTTAGTAACTTTTATCAATTATTTTGAAAATGCCGGCGGCTATATTGAAGGAACCTCACAAAATCTTTCAGATTCATTGGCAGATATTATTCAAGGAAATCATGGCCGGGTTATTTTGAATACAGAAGTAACTAAAATTCTGGTTGCGGATAATCAAGCGCATGGCATTTTAACTGATCAGGGAGAAGTTTTTTATGCAAATATGGTAATCTCTAATGCCAATGCAAAAGATACTTTTACCCGTCTCATTGATAAAGAACATGTAAAAAAACGTGTTCGGCGTAAAGTAAATAATCTGGAATATTCTCTTTCAGTCATTCAGCTTTATTTAGGATTAGATTGTGATCCTGAACAACTTGGGTTTAAAGATCATTGCTTTTCTGTTTTTTCAGATTATGATCATCAAAGAAATTTTCAACTTATTTTAGAGGGTGACTATGAGAACAGCTTTTTTAGTTGTACAAATTATACTAAGATTGATAAAAATTCAACTCCTGAAGGTAAAGGAATTATGACAATAATCAGTATGG
The DNA here is from genome assembly GCA_022361115.1 of Spirochaetota bacterium. Classification (GTDB taxonomy): domain Bacteria; phylum Spirochaetota; class GWE2-31-10; order GWE2-31-10; family GWE2-31-10; genus JAKSBL01. The sequence continues at coordinate 1,222 of JAKSBL010000147.1, forward strand.
ATCATATTCAAAACTGGGAAGGATTATCGGAACATGAGTATCATAAAAAGAAAGAAGAAGTTACAAATATCCTGATTAAAAAAGCTGAGAAATATTTACCTGGATTAAGTAATCATATAGAAGTAAAAGAACTGGGGACTCCTAAAACAATGGAGAGATATACTTTTAATCCTGATGGTTCTATTTACGGCCCTAGCCACATTCCGGATCAATCTGGAATGAGAAGATTGCCTACCTACACTTCTACCAAAGGATTATTTATTGTTGGATCAACCATTTATCCAGGGGGAGGTTATCCTTCTGTAATTGGGTCCGGTTATAAAACAGCAAAAATGATTTTATTTGCAGAACAAAAACAAAAAGAAGAGGAAAATCAAAAAGTCGAATAGATTATTATTATTGATAAACCACAAAGGGCAACAAAGCACATAAATTATAATTCTTCCTGTGCTTTGTTGCCCTTTATATTTATAAACATATTACTTTGAAAGATATATCTTGAAATAAAAAAAGCCTGATGAGTGATTTTGTGTTTAAGTAATACAATTGTCAGCACTGTCCTACTCTCCCGTCTGCTTCGGCAAACAGTACCATCGGCGCTAAGGGACTTTACTTCTGTGTTCGGTATGGGAACAGGTGTACCCCCCTTGCTAATAGCACTGACAATAATA
>JAKSBL010000106.1 GCA_022361115.1 Spirochaetota bacterium
CAATTAAGTAAAAATGCCAGAGGGGAAATCATAAAGACCTTAATCGGTATCTCTGCAGATGAAGATATCACTGCTATCCTTAATATTAAGAGCTTTAGTGATTCTAAAGAAAATATCTTTATTGCCACCAGCCGGGGAATTGTAAAAAGGGTACCTTTAATTGAATTTGAACGGGTCATGCAGTCCGGTAAAAAGGCCATTCGAATTGATGAGAATGACGGTGTTATTGATGTAAAAATCACCAAAGGCAATCAGGATTTGATTTTAGCTACCCGGAGAGGGAAAGCTCTGAGAATTCATGAAGATGCTGTTCGTGTTATGGGAAGAGCTGCCCGAGGTGTAACGGGTATAAAAATGGGGAATGATGATGAACTCTGCGGACTCTGTATAGTTGATGAAGAAACACTAATGGTACTGGTTACTGAATACGGCTATGGTAAAAGAATTGATCTGGAAAATTTTACCCCCCATGGACGAGGTACTGGCGGCCAGCGCTATTACAAATATAATGATGAAAAAGGTGAAGTGGTTTCTGTTAAACAGGTTGAGAAAAATGATGATATCATGGCTATTACTTCACGCGGACAGATTATAAAAATTCCTGCTGAGCAGATTTCTCTGCAGGGAAAAAATGCTAGCGGCGTCAGGGTAGTAAAAATTAATAAACCCGACTTTGTGGTTTCCATTGCCCGGTCACCCAGAGCTGAGAATTAATGGATTTTTGCAGAATAGTTTCATGTTTTACAATATAGTTTCATTTTTGGGTAGATAAATGACCCTATTTTATGCTAATTTGGAGTTGTCTCCAAATTAGTGATTATTGTCAGTTTTATAACTGATAATAATTCCCTTTGATCTTCAAAAAAAAGCTCTGTTGTTAACAGAGCTTTTTGATTTTATTCTTCACCAATAATTTTTTTTACTGCTTCATTATCCAGTACATTGATAAACTTGTTTAAGCCAACCAGGGTAAAAATATTTTTCACTTTGTCTGAAAGATTCATGGCGATGACATGAAGATTTCTTGCCTGTAAGGCTTTGGCTATTTCCAGAAAACTGGAAATACCTGAGGAATCAAGATACTGAAATTTTTTAAGATCAAGAATGAGTAATTTATCAAACCCAATATCCTTCCGGATATAATCATAAAAAGCATCTTTGTTTGCTATGGTGAGTTCGCCGTAAAGGGTAACAATATTATATTTTTCTGTTTTATTGACCGCATAGGTTAATTGACTCATAGTTATTTATACATCATCCTTTGATTTTTTGCAATATTGTTTACAAGTTATCTTTTTTTAGGGGTTACTTTGAATTAATTCAGGCAGTTTCAGTAAAAAACTGCCACTAACTTATTGGATAATATCCATATTTATCAAGTTAAAGAATCCAGCTTATTTTTAACCTGTATTGCCTGCTTTATAAGGTAAAGCAGGAAAGATAAGCTTTTCACCATTTTTTGGTTCATCTTTATTCACCACAACTTCAAGCTCATTGCCAGGCTGAACCTGGTCATAAAAAGCAGCAGGGATCACTAATTCTTTATAAACTTCAAAAGAATCACCTTTATCTAATTTAACTGTAAAGGATAAGCCAATTTGGGCCTCTTTTCGTACTTTTAAGCCGGTTGGTTCAAATTTTAAAATATTAGCTTTTCCTTTTTTGCCTGAAGTGAGTGCTTTTTTCACTTTTTTTAAGGTCATAAACTCTCCATATGGGAGTGAAAGGCCAAAGATTACAAAAATAATTCCAAAAAGGGCCGTATAAATCTGTTTTGCATAAAATGAGTTATAAAGAATCATCACTCCAATAGTGATAAAGACTAATCCAAGAAGCAGGTTTTTTTTAAGATCTTTCATTTTTTTCCTTTATTTATTATTCAGGTAATGTCAAAAGTTTTTCACTTTATGAAAAACGCTTTGCAATTTGAATATCATTTACGAATTTTCACAAATAAAGCACGGATAATCGCCACTATTTTACCTTATTTTTTAAAGAAATAAAACTCTTAAATGCGAAAAGAGATATGGGTGAAGTTATTGTTAGGGCTGTTTTTAAATATACTTTTTGCAAATATGGGAATCAAAAACAGAGTTTACCTTTTATTGGGAGTTAGCTGATAAGCTCACAGTTCTATATACCCTTCAGTACCGCCAATGTTATCTGCCAGTTCCTGTTTTTTTACTTGCTGGGTTATTGCCGGCTGTTCTTTGCTCTCTCCTTTATTCGCCTGCTCTTTACCTGTTCCATTTCCCCGTTTTTTTACTGCTGTCTTATTTAACACTTGTGGCTTACTCAGACTATTGAGCCCATCATCAATCTTAAAGGCACTGACTAATTCTATCAATTTTTCTGATTGTGATGCCATCTCTTCTGCTGTGGATGCTAATTCCTCGGAATTGGCACTGACCATTTGGGTAACCTGCTCCTGCTGGGTTGCAGCACTGGATAACTGTTTCATGCCACCTTTCTGTTCTTTTGAGGCACTTGAAATCTCCTGAACCATATCTGAAGTTTTTACAATATTGGGAATGACTTGAGAGATGAGTGTACCTGCTTTATCTGCTATATCAACACTGCTGGCGGAAATGTTTTTTATCTCATCTGCTGCTTTTAAGGTTCGCTCGGCCAGCTTCCTGACTTCTGTTGCTACCACTGCAAATCCTTCTCCATGCTCACCTGCTCTTGCTGCTTCA
>JAKSBL010000709.1 GCA_022361115.1 Spirochaetota bacterium
ATGTAGTTAAATAAAAAAGAAAAATTTCAGATATTATTAAGAAGCAAAAGCATAGCAGTTGAACTATTTTCTTGCTATCACCACACCACCGCGATCATCTTCCCAGTAATCACCAGGAATAGCAATCGCTTCTGAAAAGCCTGCTTTCTTTAAATACTCAATCCATTGATTGGGCCTTAATAGCGGAGATTGGGGACGAAGGTGATGATCATTGTATTGATAATAACTGGCTAAAAGCCCAAAAGTTAACTCCATATAGCGGTAGAGCTTACCCTCTGGCGGAGCTATTTCTCCCAATACAGCATAACCATTATCAGCAACTAAATCATGCATGGTCTTACAGGCTTTTTCAATATCATTAATGGCATGCATAACATTCACAGCATAAAGAATATCAGCTGAAGCCAGACTCACTTCCTGTTCTTCCAAAGGCACAGTCACATCCAGTGCTTTAAATTCCATAAAATCCTGATAATCAGTAAAATTTTTAGAAGTTTTTTTCACCAGCCTTCGGTGAATATCTGTAAAAACATATTTTTCAAACTTATCTGCCGGATTTCCCAGGTTTGTAAATAACTCAGTTGTTCCACTCCCTGTACCAGCACCGATTTCCAAGATTTCAATCTTTTTGTCAAATTGATTATTAATCACTTCTGCCATAGCTTTTGCAGCAAGTTTAGACCAGAAACAATAAGTTTCACTGGTAAAATAGACCTGTCCAACTAAAGCAAAATCTCCCCAGGGAAACATAATTTCTTCACCTGAGAATTTACCCCTTAAAAAGCGTTTAATACCGCCTCCACCACGAGCCAGCCATTGAAAGGCAGCCCATTCTTCAGGGATTTCTTTAACCGCTTCGACCAGCCATTCAGCTGGAGACATCACATCGGGTTCTGGATCTAAACAAGTATATTTTTCTCCATCAGCAGCCAGGATATTTTCTTCTACCATCATATCCAGCATTTTCTGGAAAACATATTTTGCATCAGGATTGATATGCCCTTTTTCCAGCATAGAAGTGAAAGTTTCTTCTTCCCCTTTTTTCTGAAAAAAGCCATAGTCCCACATAACAGAATCCACACTAATGGCTAGACAACAGCGCTGAAAGTGTTTTTCGATTTCCGGCCAGCGGCTTGGATAAAGCTCTTTAGCATCTTCTAATAATTTATCAATAACTTGTTGTTTTAACAAAGTCTCACTCCTTACTCATTCCACTTTTTAATAACAGAACAGCAGTTAATTCCACCAAAACCAAAGGAGTTTTTTAGAATGTAGTCAACATTGTAGTTTTCGACTTTTTTATTGGCACAAACATCAATACCTAATTCTGCTACTTCTGGATCCAGTTCATCAATATTGATAGAAGGATGAAGGGTTGAATGATTCATCTGCATAATAGCACCAATGAGCTCTACAGTATGAGAGGTCCATCCGGTATGGCCAATCATTGACTTTGTTGCATTTACTTTTAATTTGCCAGCATGATCGCCAAAAACATTTTTAATACTATTTAGCTCAATTCTATCACCCAGGGGTGTAGAAGTAGCATGGCAATTTACATAATCAATTTGTTCTGGTTTAACACCAGCCTTGTTTAAAACTTTATTGATTAAGCGGGATTGTCCTTCGACAGATGGATTGGATAAATGGTTACCATCACAATTGTTTTCTACTGCTAATATCTCAGCATAGATTTTAGCTCCGCGCTTTTTAGCATGTTCATAATCTTCTACAATTAGCATACCAGATCCATGGGATGGGACAAAACCTTCTCGTTTAGTATCATAAGGCCGGGAAGATTTTTCAGGATCATCATTAAAACTCTTATAAGCAATTGCGCTGACTAAGATCAATGCTTGATAGCCTACTTCTGAATAATCCAGAAGACCACCACCAACTAATGCCATATCACAATCATTATAAAGAATTTCATTAATACCATGACGCATTGCAATACCAGAACTTGTACAGGTTCCGCCTACAATATACATAGGGCCGACTATTTGCAGAGTTTCAGAAATGCTGGCAGCTACATCAGAATCAAATACAACAATTCCCATTAAACCATCTATATATTCAGGATCATCCTGTAAAAAAGTTTTTACATTTTTTACAATATAATTATCATGGAAATTATGGCCCCCAATGATACAGGCCATTCTTTCTTTATTAACATCAGCACCAACCAAACCAGCATCAATATAAGCATCCATTGCTGTGGTTAAAGTTAATTTTGTAGAAAATGGGGCAGTTTTAACAATCTTTCTTAAGCGTTTAAACTCAGCTTCTGGTAATATTTCTTTTAATTGAGCAAGTTTTGCCTTAACATCATAATGTCCTAAATCTCCACCGATTTTACAGCGGATTTGGCTGGTATCCAGGCTCTGCATCATTTTTATTCCAGATTTACCAGCAATCAGATTTTGATAATATCCATCAAGAGTATCTCCGACTGGAGAATTAATCCCCATACCGGTTATCACAATTCGCTTATGAAAAGGCATTTTATTCCTCCAAAGTAGTAAGATCTTATTTTATCTTTGCTTTAAAGATTTTTTTATCATTTTTTTGTGGATAATGAATTATCCAGGGTTATAAAGTAGCATATCAATTAAAAATTGACAACCATAATGTTTATTTTTCCCTGGGAAAATGATTTTGTTAGGCATAAGTTAAATAAAGAAAAAAATCTCATTTCGATTTGATAGTATGATATCTTTTCATGTAAACAGTGAAAATGAATTTAAATTCAACAACCTCCGGCAAAGCCGGAGGATTGTGTCATCCTGTTAAGACTGGTCATTTGAGGCAACTCTTATCAAACCTATTTCCAATCAAAATAACGAATACTGGTTACTCCTGGTATCAGTCTCCCTAAATCTTTACCTGTAGCCCTATTTAATAATCGAACTTCTGAATAACCACAACTTCTGATATAAGCAATGTATTGCCTGGAGGGGTCATAAACAGGCAGCCAGTTGATCCAGGGATCATCAGTCAGTTGTCTCTCAGTGTATGGTGGTTTTAACTCTGTTTCAATAATTTCCCACTTAGCCATGATTCCTTCCATAGTTGTAAAGTCAACATTATCAAAGGCCCTCTCAAACAAAACAGCTTTATTATTACCTGCTGGATCATGGTCTACCATATTCTCATGAAAAGTGATCTGTTCCAACTTTTTTCCTTTTTGATTCATTCTGGCAATTTGCAATTGAAAATGTGTACCATCATTGGTTTTAAACTGATGAAATCGGTTAGTTTTAAAAATAATGTCTCCATTAGGTAAAAACTCTGGATCCATTTCATCCACCCAGTATTTATTTGCCTTTGAATCTGAAAGCAAGGTTAAATTGTGCAGCTTTGACCCATCACTATTCATCAGGTAAAGGTGTCCACCCTGGTTTTTAGGATTATAAGCACCAAAAACAATTTTTTTTCCATCTGGTGACCAGCCGGGATGCCCCTCCAGATAATCATTATTTGTTAATTGTTTTAAATTTGAACCATCTATAGCAATAGTATAAATTTCACAGGACTTCAGTGCTTCAATTGAAGTATAATAATTAGCATTTGATCCCATAAAAGCAACTTTTTTTCTATCATAAGAAAGAGAAATAGTGTCTTCATACATATTATTATAAGTGATTCGTTGTATTTGTTGAGAAGCAAGATTAAAGGTATAAATTTCCCCTAAGGGATGATCCATATCACTAATAAAAACAATTAACCCAGTTAAATCACCAGGTAACCCCTGGCGGTTATTAGATTTGACTTTTTTTAATTTTAGTTGAGGCCAGGTAACACTCTTTTCATCATCAAAAACCAGGTAACTGAAGTATCCGTCAATAATTTGACCATCTTTAAAAAGACAATGATCTTGAATCATAAAATTAATTCGAGTTTTATTGCTAATTTTTTCCTCTATTTCATTCTTTTCCAGAGGAAGTAAAAATTCTGCCTGATATTGTTTTAGATCAAAATCATACCGCATTATACCCAGACCATGACTCACCTTTTGTCGGTCATAGTTTATCTTTGTACTATCAACATAATCAGATTTGGCCGGGGTAGCAATTACATATTTTCGATCTTCCTGGTCTTCATAGGATAAATTACCATTATTATCTAATAATATATGAACAGCATCAATATCTTTTGGCCCAGTTTTTAAATGATAATCTCCATTAAAATCATCATCTCCCCAGGAAATTGCAATATATAAATGTTTATCGTCATTTATATACCCCCAGCTAATTGATGCAGTATGGCTTTTTTTTATATTTTTAAAACGGTAAAACTCTAATGTAGTTTTTTGAATATTTTTTAATATTGCAAAATTTATTTTACCATCAATTTTAATGGATTCTGATAGCGGTTTACCTTTAAGAAAGGTATCTGAAAAACAAGGAAAAAAACAGATTAGTAAAACTAAAAAAGAAAAGTTTTTCTTGATCAGATTGAGTAGCATTGATTTCTCTCATGTTATACTTAAATGATAATTAAAATGATTTTTTTAAATTTATTAGTAAATTTAAGCTTTTTTCTTACTTTCATTATTTTTTGCTTTTTTCATTTCTAATTCTTTCTCAGCAATCAGATCTTCTATTTTCTCTTTCTCTAAAACTAAATCTTCCAGAGATAGGTTTCCTTTGTTATCTTCTGCTCCTAATCTGGGAAGATGTATTCCCTGGTTTTCTAAAAAATTATGAATAGTATCCTGATTTTTTTTATAAACATAGTAACTGACTGCTGCAGTTCCTGCTCCTAATAAAAATCCAGTAATGTGTTGTTGTGTAATTGCCATTTTTCACTCCTAATTTGGGTATATCTGCAACTCATATCCATGTTTGAGATTGGATAACCCTTCTATTATTTGATCATGTTCCTCTGAAACATGTTTAAATTGCTTAATTAATGTCTCTTTTCCCAGTCTGCCGCCAGTCAACAAATCAAAAAAGAAAGTGGGGACAATCCGAAAAACAAAACCAGTGATATTTTTATTTGTCATATGCCTGATATTAACTTTTACTTTATCTCCCTTTTGCTCAGGGGCTATCAGCAGCTTTTCCGGCAGTGGTTTTATTAAATGACGCCCAAAGGTGGTACCCCAGGTAATAGCAGCGGCATTAAAACCTTTACCCTGTAAAATAGCTGCTAATAAATAAAAGATAGAAACAACTTCCGGATCAATGGTTCCATTTTCCTGAATTTCCTCGAAACCATGGGCCAGCACCGACAAAACAGTAGATATGGTGGCAACCGATTCTAATCCCTTTAGATACGATTTTAATCCTGGTATCAATCGACTGAAGGCAGCAATAATTAACATTAAACCAGAAAAATAACTGGAATAACTGGTTTCTTCCCGCTGACTCGCAAAAGATAACTGAACCGAAGAATGATTATTCTCAATCGAAAAATAAATAGCAATTCTTAAAATCAGTTCTGCTTGACTGATAGTTTGTTCATCAAATAAAAAGAGAACTGACCGGCTGATCGAATTATAGGAAATAGACTTTATCCCTGGATGGAGCATGACTTTCCTTTCAAACTCATTTGCTTGTATCAATTGAGAGGAGAGGCGAACTCGTAAACGTCCAGGAAGAAGATGAGTAATTTCAAGACCTATCTTTTTATCCATTATTTACCCATTTTATGAAAAAACATTCTAGCTGAATTTGCCACTACAGCTATCGTTGTGGCATTGTGTAATACAGCTCCCCAGAAAACAGGGAGCAAACCAACAGATCCTAATACCAACCCTAAAGAATTTACCCCAATCGCAGTTGCAAAATTCTGTTTAATGATTTGCATCGTTTTACTGCTCATCCTGATAACCGAGGGAATAAGCAATGGATCATCTCGGGTAATAGTTATATCAGCAGCTTCCATTGCCACATCTGTTCTGGTATTTCCCATAGCTATTCCTACATCTGCATAAGCCAAAGCCGGAGCATCATTAATACCATCACCTACCATAATAACAGGATATCCGTTAGACTGCAACTGTAATACAACTTCTGATTTATCTTCCGGCAAAATTTCAGCATGAAAACGGTCTGCTGCAATTTTACCAGCAACTGATTCGGCTTGCTGTTCTGCATCACCAGTTAATAATATCACATCATCTATACCAATCAATCTTAAACGGTTAATTGCTTTTTTCACATTGTCTTTTAAATTATCCTGAATACCCAGGATACCAATTAATTCCTTATCCTGGGCAATGTAAACGATACTTTCACCCCGAGTGGCTATCCTGGCAACAACAGGATGAACCTGGTGTAAATCAATTTTTAACTCTTCCATGAGTTTTCGATTGCCTACAGTGATCCGCTTTTCACCAACTTGCCCATGTATCCCTTTACCCAGTACTGTTTCTATTTTACCAGGACTGGGGATACGAATCGCTTCTTCTCGTGCTTTCTGCAAAATGGCTTGAGCTAATGGATGAGAGGAGGTTTTTTCAACAGTCGCTGCTTTTTTTATTAATTCTTTATCACTAATGTCCAGATTAGCCGAATACACAGTAGTAACATTGGGTTTGCCTTTTGTCACTGTGCCGGTTTTATCCAGAATCAGAGTATCAATACTCGCCATTTGTTCAATATAATTACTCCCTTTAATGAGCACACCCTGTCTGGCAGAAGATGCTATAGCAGCAGTCAGGGCAGTTGCAGTGGATAAGCGAACTCCACAGGAATAATCAATGATTAACATGTTCAAAGCACGAGATGCGCTTTTAGTAGCCAGGTAAACAATGATTGCCAGAAAAAAGTTAACAGGAATAAACCGGGCAGAAAATTTATCGGCAAAAGCTTGAATATAAGCTTTTCGATGAGAAGCTTCCTCCACCAACTTAACAATACGGGCAACAGCTGTCTGATCTCCCACTTTAAGAGCCTTCACTGTTATGGTTCCAGAACGGATCGCTGTCCCGGAAAAGACTTCTGCCTTTTCTTTCTTTTTAACGGGCATATATTCCCCGGTGATAGCTGATTGATCGATTAAGGCTTCTCCTTCGATAATCACCCCATCCACACTGATTTTTTCTCCAGTGTGAACAACAATGAGATTCCCTTCTTCCAAACTTTCTGTCGGAACTTTTTCCTGTGATCCATCTTCCTTTAACAACCAAACCTGTTCTTCTCCAACAGCTAATAAGGTTTTAATTGCTTTTCTGGTTCGATCCATACTATAGGCAGTCAAAAACTCAGCTGTTTCTGCTAATAAAATAATGACTAAGGCAGAGGTATCTCTTCCAGCTAGTAAACTGGAAATAATAGCAGTAGAACTGAGTGTATCAGCATTAGGCCGCCCATCTTTAATCAGAGAAGTAAGTCCATTTTTTAAAATAGGTAAAGAGAGAGATAAACTGGTTAAGGCAGGAATACTGGAAAACCTTTTCAGAAAATGTCCAGGGCGAACCAGACCTTTCGGCCGAGAAAGTAAAGAAAAAAAGAGAGTTACTCCGGAGGCTACAATTCGAGTGAGAATTTCTCCTAAAGGCTCTTCATTCAGATTCCGCTCTTTGACTTGTTCCTTATTTTTTAAAAGCCTTTCTTCTTTATAAACCTTAATAGAATATTTAGCGATGATTCGACTGATATATTCAATAATTTCTTCTTCATTTAAAGTATCTGAATCATAATAAATCAATATACTGCGGGTAACTGGTGTAATTTTTGCAGACTGTATACCAAAAAGAGCTTGAAAATCATTTTCTAATGTATCACCTTCTTCTACTAAGAAACGTAATGCCTCACAATAGATCCGTATTCTCCCAGGAAGCTGATGTTTTACCACACAAGAGAGTATATGTGATGACTTATAACCATATTTCATGAGGTAATTCCAACTCCTTTCCTAGAATAAGATCTTTACTATCTTTACAAAGCTTTTTTAACTGATCGATCATTGGTTTCATTTGCTCTTCATCCAACTGGATGATATGTTTTCTATATTTTAGAATTGTTTTTTCAATACTTAACAGAATATTACAGATTTGAGCTTCTGTCAGAAGTTCTTCATCATAGGTCATAATAATATTACCGGTCGGATAGTTAACCTGTATATCCTTTATTCCCTGAATCAGATGAATAAAATCTTTTTCATCTATTCCTTGAACAAAGGGTTGATCCCTTAAATGTTTTAAGCCTGGTATATGTATTCTCATACGCCCAGGTATGGAATGTAGGATTTTTGGAGAGATAAATGGCTGTAGTAAAAAATCTTTTAATTTATTCATTTTTTCCCTTATTAGTAAATGCATTATGAGCCCACCACAATAGGGTAAAAGCACCAGGAATAGTCAGTTTTTTATTGATAAATAGTTGATAAAAAGCTAATCCCACTAATCCTATTGGTACCAGGTGAAATAAATCTAATTGTCCGTCAGATTTTTCATAAACCGCACGATTGAGGGCATTGGAAAACTCATTTAAAGTTTTTACGTAAGCTGGCTGAACAGGTTTATCTATCTCTTTTTCTAAACCTAATAAATGAATCACTACCCCAATTAGCAATTGTCCATTTATTAATTGTTCATCATAAGTAATGACTAGACTACCAGATATTCGATTAACATTAGCCTGATCAATCCCTTTTATACTCGTTAATGTCTTTTCAATATCAATTTCTGATATTTTTAAGCGTGGAATAATAAATCGAATTCTCCCTTTAATATGATGAACCACTTCAATGATATTTTTAAAACCATGAAGATTGTCATTTTTTAAATTTTTGTTTTTTAGTCCTAAAAGAAGAGATATCAATATTCCGCTAATGATATGCATATATTACTCCATTTTACGGGTCCACTATTATTTATATAATGAAAAAACTTTGCTAAGTCAATGAAATTAGTCAGTGGGATTTTTTTTGTTTTATTCTTAGAAATTTAGATATCAAAAAGAGTAAACTTTAATTGAGTAATGAAAATAATTCTCATATAGTAAATTAGTAAAAAATCACTTCAAATAAAGAGTTTTTTAAAGCCAATCATTGTCTTTTTTTGATTTTATGCTATAATCAGCAACCAACATAAAAGCATTCTATTTTTATAATACCATTTATCTTTGATAAACACCATAGATTAAGGATTTTGTTGTATCAATACAACCAGATTACGAATTAAGGAGAAAATTATGGCTTTTAAGGATGTGGAAAAACAAGTTAATTTTCCTCAGGTCGAAGAAAGTATTTTAAAATACTGGCAAGAAGAAAAACTCTTTGAAAAAAGTGTAGAACAAAACAAAGACAAAGAAGAATATATTTTTTATGATGGCCCCCCCTTTGCAACTGGGCTTCCCCATTATGGCCATATTCTCCCTGGTGCTATTAAAGATATTGTTCCCCGCTATCAAACCATGAAGGGAAAATATGTTCCCCGCCGTTGGGGTTGGGATTGTCATGGTTTACCAGTGGAACAACTGATTGAACAAGATTTAAATATCAGTGGTAAAAAAGAAATTCTCAATTATGGAATCGATAAATTTAATGAGGCCTGTCGGGCAAGTGTTTTAAAATATACTCAAGAATGGGAAAAAACGGTTGACCGGATGGGCCGCTGGGTAGATTTTAACAATTCTTATAAAACTATGGATCTTGATTTTATGGAATCCATCTGGTGGGTATTTAAAAGCCTCTGGGATAAAAAGCTCATCTATGAAAGCTTTAAGATTCTCCCATTTTGTGCACGATGTACCACACCCCTCTCAAATTTTGAAACCAATCAAGGTTATAAAGATGTGCAGGACCCTGCTATCACAGTTGCATTTAAATTAAGGGATGAAAAAGATACTTATATTCTAGCCTGGACAACAACTCCCTGGACCCTGCCTTCCAATATGGGTTTAGCTGTTGGTGAAGGTATAGAATATGTAGCGATTGAAGATGATGGAAAAAAATACATCATGGCAGAACTATTGATTGGGCGTTACTATAAAGATCTCTCAAAAGTTAAAATTGTTAAACGGTTTAAAGGAACAGCTTTAAAAGACCAGTACTATGAACCACTCTTTCCATTCTTTAAAGATATTGATCCAAAAGCATTCCGGATTGTTTTAGGTCATCATGTGTCAACTGAGTCTGGTACTGGTATTGTTCATATTGCCCCAGGTTTTGGTGAAGATGATGCTGAGATTGGTAAAAAAGAAGGTTTACCTGCAGTTTGTCCGGTAGATGCAGAAGGCTGTTTTACTGAGGAAATAACAGATTATGAGGGTGTTCATGTTAAAGCTGCAGATAAAGAGATTATCAAAAGATTAAAGGAAGAACGAAAACTCATTAAGCATGAGACCTACCATCACTCTTATCCCCATTGCTGGCGCTGTGATGAACCCTTAATATATAAGGCTGTTTCTTCATGGTTTGTCGACATACAAAAAATAAAAGATAAAATGACTGGAGCCAATCAGAAAATTAACTGGGTTCCGGAACACATAAAAAACGGACGTTTTGGAAAATGGCTGGAAGGCGCTAGAGACTGGGCAATTAGTCGAAACCGTTACTGGGGAACACCTCTACCCATCTGGCGCTGTGATGATTGTGGTGAAGTCATCTGTGTTGGCAGTATCGAGGAACTGGAAAAACTAACTGGAGAAAAGGTTACAGACCTGCATAAACACTTTGTAGACAAACTGAAATTCAAGTGTTCTAAATGTACTGGTACCATGGAAAGGATAGAAGAGGTTTTAGACTGCTGGTTTGAGTCCGGAGCTATGCCTTATGCACAAAATCACTATCCATTTGAAAACAAAGAGCATTTTGAAAGGACCTTTCCTGCCGACTTTATTGCAGAAGGATTGGATCAAACCCGGGGTTGGTTTTATACTTTGGTTGTTTTAGGCGCAGCTCTGTTTGATAAAAATTCATTTCAAAATGTTGTTGTAAATGGATTGGTATTAGCAGAAGACGGCAGAAAAATGTCAAAACGTCTAAAAAACTATCCAGAAATTAATTATATTTTTGATAACTATGGAGCAGATGCTTTAAGATTATATTTAATGAATTCCGCAGCAGTTAAAGCAGGAGAATTACTCTTTTCTGAAGGTGGAGTAAAAGAAGTATTAAAGAAATTTCACCTTCCCTTATGGAATGCTTATTCTTTCTTCATTACTTATGCAAAAGTGGATAATTGGAATCCTGTAAAAGACCAGGTTGAAGAATTAAACAATCCATTAGATCTGTGGTTAGCCAGTAATACGGAACAATTTATCGGACAAAGCGATGATGCTTTAGGGAAGTATGATTTTCAAAGAGCAATAAAACTTATGTATGATTATATTGACAGCCTGACCAACTGGTATATCCGCCGATCTCGACGTCGTTTCTGGAAATCAGAAGATGATTTAGATAAAAAACAGGCTTATACCTGTTTATACCGAGCTTTAATATCTTTCTGTAAAGTGGCAGCTCCAACAGCACCCTATTTAGTTGAAGAAATTTACCAAAACCTCAAGACAGAAGATATGCCTGAATCTGTTCACCTTTGTGATTTTCCTGAAGAAAACAGAGAGTTAAGAAATTTGGAATTAGAACGGGAAATGGAACTGATCATCCGAACCGTAGAAATGGGACGAAGCTTAAGGGCAAAAGTGGGAATCAACTTACGAAAACCACTTAATGCCGTATACCTGGTTACGAAAAATTCTGAAGAGCAGGATTTACTGGCTAAAATGGAAACTATCATCAAAGAAGAACTCAATGTGAAAGATGTTCTCATTGAAAAAGAGGAAGAGAAACTCGTTACCCTGACCTGTAAACCGAACTTCCGCGTTTTGGGTAAAAAGCTAGGCAAAAACATGAAACAGGCCTCTGGTATCATTGCTCAGTTTGGACCAGATGAAGCTATCAAATTAGAAAATGGTGAAGAAATGGTCATCACCATTGATGGAAACGATTTTGTTCTTAATTCAGAAGATGTGTTAGTAGAGAGAAATGAAAAAGAGGGTTTAACCGTTCTCAACGAAGGCACTTTAACCGTTGCCTTAGATACAAAACTGACTAAGGACTTAATTGAAGAAGGTATTGCTAGAGAATTTATCCGGCACATTCAAAATTTACGAAAAGAAAAAAATCTGGATGTTGTAGACCGTATTAAAATTTCTTATTCAGCTAAAGAAAATATTTCTGAAGCGATAAACAGCTGGCTGGATACCATCAAAAATGAAACTCTGGCAGTATCTATTGAGCAAAATGGGTCAGCTGCTCACAAAGTAACAGTAGATGAACAAGAAATCACAATCGATTTAGAAAAGAACTAAGCATTGCATTTAAAACTAAGCTGTGTATCATTATTGTATTACACAGCTTTTTTTTACATTATGCATTTATAATAAATAATAGATAGAAAACAATGGATAAATTATGATTGAAATTCTGATAATTGCCATTGGATTAGCAATGGATGCATTTTCAGTTTGTGTCGGATATGGTACCTGTTTTAAAACCTCACCTCTCCGTTCTTCTCTAAGACTTTCATTTCATACAGGTTTATTTCAGGCAGGGATGCCATTAATCGGTTGGAGCATAGGATTAGCAGTAGGAAATTATATTCAACAGTATAGTCAATGGATTGCAGCAGCAATCCTTTTTTTTATTGGAATTCATATGTTAATCGAAGCCTTAAATCAAAAAGATGAATGTAATCCTGTTGATTTCTCCCGTGGAAAAAAACTGCTTCTGGTTTGCCTGGCAACTTCCATTGATGCCTTAGCTGCTGGTTTTTCCATACAACTACTAGCTTATCCTGTAGGAATCACTATTGTCATTATTGGCTTGGTAACCTTTATCCTGTCCCTACTTGGCATTTATCTAGGAAGAATAGCTGGTCTATTTCTAGGGAAAATTTCTGAGATAATAGGATCTTTTATATTAATTTTACTGGCTATAAAAATTATAATTTTTTAATTTCATAAAAAAAAATCCCCTACTGAAGTATTCCAGTAGGAGATTCCCCCGGGAAATCATTACCCCTGAAGAAGTTGAATAACTGTCTGGGGTTTCATATTTGCCTGAGCAAGCATAGCCATTGAAGACTGAACCAAAATTTGGTTTTTAGAGTATTCTACCATTTCATGAGCCATATCAGCATCTCGAATAATAGATTCAGCAGCTTGCAGGTTTTCTGCACCAATTAATAGTCCTTTAGTTGCATGTTCTAAACGGTTTTGATAGGCACCCAGGTCGGCACGCTGTTTGTTTATAATCTGTAGAGCCTGGTCTAAAGTTCCAATTGCCGCATTCGCATTATCTGGTGTAGACAGGGTAATAAATGTTGCAGAGTGTGGTAAACCATTAGGATTTCTTAAACCCAATCCCTGGGTAGTCATGGTACCAATATAAA
>JAKSBL010000689.1 GCA_022361115.1 Spirochaetota bacterium
AAATCCCGGAGTTCCTGATTGCCTGTATTAATTCCAAAGAGAATCACTCCTGTTGCAAAGTTCATTGCTTCTGATGAGGATTCTTCGTTATTACCGGAAGCAAATAAGGCGGGTCCATTAGCCCAATCATGTCCGGTATAGCAGTCAAAACTTCTTAAAAAAGGAAACATGGAATCATTCCGATCTATATTTGCTACATCTTTAATAAGAAGCTGAATCATCCCACCCCATTGATTATCACTAGCCCAATCAGGATCATATTGAGCTATCATGGCGGATGCCATAATAAAATAACCCCAGTGAAAGTCATGGTCATTTAACTCCAGATCTGAATTAAAACTGGCAGGAAAACCTACGAGATAATCCCAGGTGCTGTTATAATAAAATTCACTCCCACCAATGGTAAACCAATCCTCAAGTTTTAGTTTTAGCTCATTGATAAAACGGTCACGAGCAGCTGTATGTCCAACCTGTTCGGCGATTGGAATTAACTGAGCAATCATTCCCATTAATTTTCCTTGCCAATAAGTATCAGTGTTCATTAAACTCCATAGATCTGATACAGAGTAGATATCATTGACATAATTGTATAAGGTAGATTTATCATATGTTCCTGCATCTGGCAAAGAGGGGAGTATACCAGTGAAAGTCATTTCTGTGCTAAAAGAATTACCAGAAACTAATTTCATCTGCCCCCTGGGAGAAACATAGGTATAAGCTGTATTAACATTGGAAGAATTAAGCCACTGGTGCCGGTAAAGTGCCAGCATGGTTTGATTAAACAGATCATTATTTATTTCTTTTTGCTCTATAGCAGTATGAAAATAAGATTGTACTTTTTGAGTGGATTCATCATAAGCCCAACTTACTTTAGTATCAACAATATAAGAATAAGCATGTTTTCGAAAGTATTCCAGAGTGGCTTCCGAAGAATCAGGCAATATTGCAATGGAAAAATAATCTTTTCCATTTAAATTTGATTCTAAATTGCCTGACCAGGTTGAACCAGAAGGGCCAAATATACCATAATGGTGATTATTTACGGTTAATCCAATAACACCATTAGAATTATACCAAATATCAGGTACACCAGTGGGAAAAGTTAATTGAGCATTATTTGTGTGAAGCTTTTTTATATAGACAAAAGGCATTCCATGACCAATTGTTGCCTGCAGCATGTCATCCCACTGAGCAGTTACTGACCAATCTGAGTATGACGCGACCTTTGTCTCATTAACTGATATACCTGATATACCAATTGTAAAATCAATTGCTCCTAATGAATAATGATACTCTGTACCTGTTGTGACATAATCTGGATATGTAACATCCAAGCCTTGTGCTTGTGCTTGAAAAGCCAATGGATGGGCAAATAAAGGTTGAGAATAGGGTTGGTGCCCATATACTGTAAAGTTCCAGATTAAAGAACTCCACCAGTCATTAGTTTGAATAGGTTGAGTAAAACCACTGGTGACTTTTAATTCTCCAGTCGGAGAACCATAACCGGAAGTGACATAACTACCTGACCCTAAATCTTCTGCATTTAAGAATGTTGCAGAAACAAACAGGATAATAAGCATGGTTAAGAGAGATTGAATAAATTTTTCTCTAATTTTCATTTTTTTCTCCTTTTATTTTTTTTGTAATGTCAAAAGTTTTATGTTCATTAAATAATTCTTTAATAAAAAATGTTTTATGATCACAGGAGGACACAGAAGAGCACAGAGAACACATTATTTAGGTATATAAAAAAAATATAAGTTTACTTTTACTTTCTCTTTTTATCTTCAAAAATTGTGTTCTTTGTGATCTTCTGTGATCATCACTAATCTTTCTTTTTTCCATAAACTTTTTGATATTACTTGATTTAAGATAAGAAAAGCTCCTTTCTGAATAGTATCTGCTATATAGCATACACTATTTTTTTCCAGTTAACAAAAAAAAATATAATATCTAAAAGAGAATTAATTTTGGGATAAAATACCTATTGATTAATTCACCCAAATTGATTTAAATTATAATAAGACAATAGTAAGAAAAGGAGGATGTTTTTGAAAATATTAAAAATTTTAGGATTAATGCTAATCCTTTGTTTGTTACTTGCTGGATGTGCAGCTAGTTTTAATGAGTTTACTGATTCTGAAGACTCGGAAGGTAAAATTGCTGGTTTTTGGATGGGACTCTGGCATGGTATTATTGCACCGATATGTTTTATCATCTCTTTATTTAATAAAAATGTAGGTATTTATGAACTCCATAATAATGGTGCCTGGTACCATTTTGGTTATATTTTAGGATTAATGATCATTTTTGGTAGTGGCGGACATGGCTCCGGACGGGTCAGGAAATAATATCTGCTTTTTATTTTCCATGAGGATGAAATTTGTAATGAATATCTTTTAACTCATCTAATCCTAAATGGGTATATATCTGGGTAGTTGCTAATTGAGCATGACCTAAGAGGGTTTGAACTGTTCGGATATCTGCCCCATTTTTTAATAGACTAGTTGCAAAAGAATGTCTTAAAGAGTGGGGAGATATTTTTTTATGGAGTGCTGTTTGTTTTAACCTTTTATCAATCAAAAAACGGACACCTCGGTCAGTGAGGCGGCTACCTTGATTATTTAAAAATAGTGCCTGGTTTTTTGTGCTTTTTAAAAACTGGTTACGAACATTGAAATAGGCAAGTAAGTTAGTTTGACATTGTTTTCCATATAAGACATAGCGCTCTTTGTTGCCTTTGCCAATAATCCGAATTGCATTATTGTTTTGCTGGATATCACTGATATTCAAGCTGACAAGTTCTGATACACGCATACCTGTTGAAAAAATAAATTCGATTAAACATTTATCCCGAATATCATATTTGGATTTTTCCTCAAAAGAGAGGAGATGGTCCACTTCTTGGTCAAAAAGAAAATTGGGTAAATATCCATCTTTTTTTTGTGATTCTACCTCTAGAATATTGGATTGATCAACAAGTCCTGACCGTAAGCGGTAGCGAATGTAACTCTTTACAGCTGAAATCATCCGGTTGATTGTATTTTTACTGAGTTTCTGTAATGCTAACTCAGCTAAAAATCCTCTGAAATGATATCTTTTTAGTTCATTGATATTTAGGTTTTCTCTTTGTAAATATTTTTTGAATTTAATCAAATCTTTCTGATAACTGATGATACTATTCTCTGCTAAACCTTTCTGGGTTTGCAAATACAAAAGAAAGGATTCTAAATCAGGTAAAGCACCATTATTCACAGGGGATTGTTTAATCATAAAATAATTTCCTAAAAGATAAACCTATTTTAGTTGTCGGCTTAAAATCTGTTTGCATTAAAAAAGAAAATTTTATCTTATGTCCCCTTGCAAAAAAAAATTCACTTTGGCCGGCCATTCCGCTACACTTCACCTGGTCACAACCTACAGTTGTTGCTCAGATTATCCAACCTAATTACCCATCATGCAGCCTGGATGTTTGCAAAAAATGCTATTTTTATTGTGTTACAACTAATGATTATTAATGGTACGGTATTTTTTGCCAATCCCGCTTATGATACTGATTTATTATTCTGTGTCCTCATTATGTTCTTCTAACTGTTTATAACCACATTGGTCATCTACACAGGCCTTATATGTTCCATGAACTTTATCGTTTTTTTCTACCAGGAATTTCTTACATTGTGGACATTTAAACTCTGTTGGTTTAAACCAGGTAACAAAATCACAATCTGGATAACGAGTACAACCGTAAAATTCTTTTCCTCTTTTAGCTTTTTTGCGGGCAATGATTTTGCCATCACAATCATCTTTAGGGCAGTCAGCCAGAGGGATCGCTCGGGAGTTACGACACTCGGGAAAAGAAGAACAGGCTAAAAAGAAACCATAACGGCCCAGTTTTTTGATCATTTTACTGCCGCATTTTTCACAAATTTCGTCTGTTTCTTCATCAAAAGCCTTTTTATGACTTTCTAATGAATCGGCTGCCTGGTCAATTTCTTTTTTAAAAGGATTATAGAAATCTTGCAATATTTTATTGCCAACTTTTTGACCATTAGCCACTTCATCCAGCATCTGCTCCATTTTTGCAGTGAATTCGACATCCACAATTTCTGGAAAGGCTTTGATAATTAGATCATTTACCAGCTTTCCTAATACTGTCGGCATAATTTGACGGGCCTTACGCACAACATAATAACGGTCCAATAATGTAGAAATGGTTGGAGCATAAGTAGAGGGGCGGCCAATTCCATTTTCTTCTAAAAATTTAATGATTGACGCATCTGTATAGCGAGGTGGAGGTTGAGTAAAATGCTGCTCTGGTTTAAATTCTACTAAATCAACTTTTTCACCTTCTTTTAAAGCAGGTAACGCTTGCTTTTTTCCTTCCTTAGCCTTTAAATAACTTAAAGATGCAGTAAAACCTTTATTTGTTAATTTCGTATGAGATAATTTAAAAATAGCTGGCCCATTTTTAATCTGTATGGTTTTTGTTTCATAAACAGCTGGAGTCATTTGTGAAGATACAAATCTTTCCCAGATAATAGAATAGATTTTATATTGATCAGTTGTGAGATACTTTTTCATTAGTTCTGGTGTACGCATGGTAGAAGTAGGCCGAATAGCTTCATGAGCATCTTGAGCTCCACTTTTCTTTGTATAGTTTTGAACAGATTCGGGTAGGAATTCTGGCCATTTTTCTCCTATCAATTCTCTTACCTCAGCGAGAGCTTGTTCTGAAATACGAGTCGAATCAGTTCTCATGTAGGTAATAAGACCAATTGTGTCTTTACCAATATCTATACCTTCATATAACTGCTGAGCAATCTGCATGGTTTTTCGGGAAGTAAAATTAAATTTCGAAGCAGCTGCCTGTTGTAGTTTTGAAGTGATAAATGGAGCGATTGGCTTGGTTGATTTTGAAGTATTAGTGATAGAATCAACAATGAAATTATCATTATCCAGCTGACTTAAAAGATTATCAATAGCTTTTTTATTGGGCAGTTCTGGTTTTTTTCCATCAACTTTGGCTAATTCAGCCAAAAATTCTTTTTTATTCTTAGAAAAAAGGGCAGACAAAGTCCAATACTCTTCGGGAATAAAACGGTCGATTTGAGCTTCTCTTTCACATATGACTCTTAATGCTAATGATTGGACTCTTCCTGCAGAAAGGCCGTTTTTAACTTTTTCCCAGAGAATAGGCGAAATATTATATCCAACCAGTCTATCTAGAATACGACGTGTTTTTTGTGCTTCAATTTTGTCTGCATCAATGGATTGTGGTGATTTAATAGCATTTAAAATAGCTGGTTTGGTTATTTCATTAAACACTATTCTTTGTATTGGTAATTGAGGATATTTTTCAGATAATACTCTCTGGATATGATAGGCTATTGCTTCTCCTTCACGGTCATTATCACTGGCTAGTAAAACTTCTTTAGAAGTAGCTGCTTTTTTCTTTAATCCAGTAACAATTTTTCCTTTACCTCTTACTGTAATATATTCTGGTTCAAAATCATTCTCAACTTTTACACCTAAACGGGATTTAGGTAAGTCAATCAAATGTCCCATTGAAGCGGTTACTTCATATTTTGCTCCCAGGTATTTATTGATAGTTTTTGCTTTAGCTGGTGATTCTACAATAACAAGGGTTGTGTTTCCATTTTTCTTTACTTTTTTTTTCTTTTTCTCAGTAGCCATTATTTATGCTCCATTAATCAAAGAGATATTCTTCACTTTTTTTTACTGCCTCTTCATAGCTGTTATATATGTCAATGAAAGTTCCGAAAATCCATCCTTCGACACTTTCAAAATTAATGTAATACCAGTAATCATATATACCATCTAAATTGGAAAGTTGGTCCCCTTTCTTAATTATCTGAAAAACAGCTCCAACATTTCCAATCCAGTATATAAATTCAGCATCCTCATCTGGCAAATCACGCATTGGAAGTTTTTCATAACGAGTTACTCCCCATTGATTTAATTGAACGGGTTGCTGAGAATCAGGTATTTCTATAAACCATTCTTCTTGTACTGTTTCTTTCTTACAAGAAATTATCAAGGTGGATATAATAAATAGGAAGAGAATTAATTGTATATAAAAAAGTTTTGTTTGCTTCATCGTTTATTTTCTTTGAATATAATTATATATTCAGGTATTTTTAAAATGGTTATTTTTTTAATAATTTCTAAAAAAAATATTTCATTAAAAAAGCGGAAGTCATATCTTCCGCTTTTTTTATTCCTTTCCAGGATTATCATAAATAATGAACTTTTGTCAAGTAGAATTTTACTTGAATAAATTAAAGAAAGTTTTTTTACCCATGAATTTTGCTGCAGAACCTAATTGCTCTTCAATACGGATCAATTGATTGTATTTAGCAATTCGGTCTGTTCTTGACATTGAACCAGTTTTAATTTGTCCGGTATTTAATGCTACCGCTAGATCAGCTATAGTGGTATCTTCTGTTTCACCGGAGCGGTGGGATACAACACTGGTAAAACCAGCTCTGGTTGCCATATTGATACATTCGATGGTTTCAGTTAATGAACCAATTTGATTAACTTTGATTAATATTGAATTGGAACAGTTTTCTTTAATTCCTCTGGACAATCTTTCTGTATTGGTTACATAAAAATCATCACCAACTAATTGTACTTTATTTCCTAATTCTGAAGTTAGTTTTTGCCAGCCAGCCCAGTCAGACTGATCCAGGCCATCTTCAATAGAAATAATGGGGTATTGATTCACCCAGTTTTTATAAAATTCAATCATATCATCTGAAGAAAGGAGTTTATCTGGATTTGATTTCCAGAATTTATAGCCTTTTTTACCACCTTCATCAAATAATTCACTGGAAGCAACATCTAATGCGATCATAAAATCGTTATCAATACCAGTCTTAAATCCTGCTTGAGTAATTGCTTCTAAGATTACCTCTAATGCTTCTTCATTTTCACAATCAGGAGCAAAACCACCTTCATCACCAACAGCAGTATTTTTTCCTTTTTGTTTTAACAGCTTCTTTAAGGAGTGAAAAACTTCTGCTGTCATTCGCATAGATTCTTTAAAGGTTGGTGCTCCGACTGGCATAACCATAAATTCCTGAAAATCAACCAGGTTATCAGCATGTTTTCCTCCATTTAAAATGTTTGCCATAGGTAACGGAAGAGTATTTGCTAATGGGCCGCCTAAGTATTGATAAAGTGGGATACCCAGGTAATTTGCTGAAGCTTTAGCAACAGCCATGCTGACTGCTAAAATTGCATTGGCCCCTAATTTTGCTTTATTTGGGGTACCATCTAATTCCAGCATTTGTTGATCAATATAAGTTTGTTCAAATGCATTTACCCCAATTAATTTAGGACCAATTATTTCATTTACATTTTCAACAGCTTTTAAAACACCTTTGCCTAAATAACGGTTTTTATCACCATCTCTCAGCTCTACGGCTTCAAACTCACCAGTAGAAGCTCCTGAGGGGACTGCTGCTCTACCCATGGTATAACCATCTTCAAGAATGACATCAACTTCTACAGTTGGATTTCCTCTACTGTCAATAATTTCTCTTGCCGTAACATCACCAATATAGTTTTCTGCTGTCAGATTCATTGGAAACTCCTTCACATTTTATTTTTTTAAGGATTGGATAATATGTGTTTATACACAATATATTTTTAAGCATTAAGCTGATTTTTGTCAAGCAATATACCAAAAAGTTTTTAAAAAGCAATGAGGCAGACAGACAATTTATCTTCCAAAACCTTAGCTTTTTTCCAACCGAAATGCTTATACTAAAAACATTGAAAATTCCTGTGACATCAATAGTGTCAGGCTTTGAATCCTATAATAGTGATATCATCAATTTGGGGATTATTGTGTTGATAATCTTCAAGGTTTTTTCTGAAAATTGCACTTTGTTCTTTTAAATTTTTTTGTTGATTGTTTTTCATTAAATTCATTAACCTTTTCCAGCCAAAAGGTAGAAGTTTAGCTCCCCCTATTTGCTCTGTAAAACCATCACTGACTAAGTAAAAGGTTGTTTCATCACTTATAGAAATTTCATGTTCCTTATAGATAAAATCAGCTTTGGATTTTTTATAGCCTAAACTTTGTTTATTACCCTTAACTTTATGTGCTTCCTGGTTTTGATAATAATAAAGGGGAATTCTGGCTCCTGAGAAG
>JAKSBL010000386.1 GCA_022361115.1 Spirochaetota bacterium
GGTGACGAATAAATCACATATCAGTTCTACCTTTTATGTTTATATTGGGCCAAAAATTAAGAATTTTTTAGAAGAGTATGATAATTTAAAACGGGATGGTTTTACTTTAAGTCATTCTAAAATTTCTGCTATTAGTCCTAAAATTGTATTTGGTTTAGGCAATATAGTGGGATCGGTTTTAACTGCTATTTATGGTGTAGTGAGAAACTATGGTGTGGCAATTATTTTGCTGACTCTATTGATTAAGTTAATCACCTTTCCTCTGACCTATAAAGGGATGGCTTCTCAAGAAAGAATGTCTGCCCTCCAACCCAAGATTAAAGATATGCAAGCTAAATATAAAGATGATCCCCAGATGTTAAACAAAAAAACCATGGAATTATATAAAAAAGAAGGGATCAATCCGTTTGGCGGTTGTTTACCGTTATTACTACAGATGCCCATTTTGATAGCTATGTATCGGCTTTTAGATCAAATGGTATCTTTAAAAGGAGCCGGCTTTTTATGGATTACCGATTTAGCTGCTCCGGACGTGGTATGGCAATTTGCTCAAAATCCTCTACCTCTGATTGGTATCAATACTTTAAATATCATGCCTATATTAATGCTAGGTGTTTCTATTTTATCCAGTTTATTTATGCCTAATGTTCAGTCTAATAAGCAGACACAGATGATGATGTGGGCAATGCCGGCAGTATTTTTCTTTATCTTTTATAATGTTGCCTCTGGATTAGTATTATACTGGACAGTAATGAATTTGCTTAATTTAGTACAACAACTCATTACTAAGAAGCTAAAACCAAGCCAACCTGCACAGGCTAAACAGACAAAAAAGATTACCAAAAAACGTAAATAACTATTCTTAATTAATAATAAGTCTGTCTTTATGAAATAGGAAAGGCGTGGAGTTTTTTAAATTTGAAATTTTTAACATTGAAATATAACAGTTTATTGCTGTGTAAATAGTTATTTATTTAACTATTTAGTAAAGGAGATGCACATGATCTTAAGAGAGTTTTCCGGCGGTAGTGAAAATGAAGCATTAGAGATTGCTTTAGACACTTTAAAGTTAAAACAAGACCAGTTAGAAATTGAGTATGAAAGTAAATTTGGAATTTTTCCTTTTGGAAAAAAACAAGTTGTTGCCAAGGTATCATTTGAAGATGAACTGGCATTTGGCAATCGAAGTTTAATGCTGGTAAAAGACTTACTGGAAAAAATGAATATTGAAGCAAAAATTTATTTAATTGAAGAAAATGACGAAAAGATTGTTATTGAAATAGAGTCCCCGGATAGTGCTTTAATTATTGGAAAAAAAGGGAAAAACCTGGAAGCTCTTCAGGTAATTGTCAATGTCATTATGAATAAAGATTCTAAAAAATGGACAAAAGTTATGATTGACATTGGTGATTATCGAAAAAGAAGAGAATCAACATTAAAAAAACTTGCTTTACAAACTGCCAACCAGGTAAGAAAAAGTCAGCAGTCTATTTTATTAGAACCAATGAATCCTTTTGAAAGAAGAATTATTCATATGGAACTAAAAAATGAAACTCGAATTGAAACAGTTTCTGAAGGTGATGGAACTATAAAACGGATAAAAGTTTTATATAAAGAAAATTAATAATGAATAGTCAATTAAAATTAGATAAAATATTAAACAGCCGTAAGAAATTTACGATTTTTTCTCTTATCTATCCTGCTATATCTGGATTATATGAAGATGTAGAGATGCTACGGATTGATCTGGCTGAATTTGCTTATTTATATGGTTATAAAGATGCTAAAAGGGTTAAGGCAGACCAGTTTCTCACTCACTGTCAAAATTTGGTAACCGAAGACCAATTGATTATTGTGGACCTGCCCTTGTCCATTATTTATTCGAGCAGCCAAAATGATCTATCAAAAATTATTGATTTTTATCAAAAAAGCCAGACAGATATTTTAGCCATCAATTTAGAGCAGGATATTGCTGATTTAGTGAGAAAAATAACGGATGCCGGCCTTCCTGTTATAGCTTATTCAGTTAATGCTTATCCAGAAAAAGAAATTGATTTTGATCAACTGATCCATAATTTTAAAGACATGGAAGCAGCAGGCGCAAGTACTATTATTTTAGAGAATTATAGCCCCCGTTATGTTAATGAAATAGTCAGTCAATTAACCATACCTGTTATTGCAGATGTAAAAAGCAAGGCTCAAGGATTTTACGCCCAGTTTTCTCAAGTATTTGGCTTAAAATCACAACAGACCGAACATATCCACCAGTATTTAAACTTAAAGGATATGATCAAACAGGGAATCAAAGATTGTGTATTTGATAACCAATAAAAACCCTTTTTCGAAAGAAAAGGGGGCATAGAGTTGAGATTATTGGGGGTATTGGTTATAAATTTGTGATATAAATTATAGGAGGGGACACATCATATGAGAATATGTCGTACACCTCCTTTTTTCATTTATACCCGACAACCAGTACTTTGTGTTTTGTCGGCTAGTTCTTCATATCACAATGAAATATTTAAAACGAACTTATTCCCATCTAAAAAAGCGAATAGAGACACCTGTACATATCACTGCAAAGGCGACTATCACAATAGTAGGGATGAAAACACTGTCAATTGGCAAGCCAAGGGACGTGGCTTTCAGCAGTTTGATGCCATGGGTCAGTGGTAAGATATCAGCAAGTCTTTGAAGTTTCTCAGGCATAACCTCATAAGGCAAGGTAGTACCGGAAAAAACCAGCATTAGAAAATACAATATACTTGCTAAGACACTTGCTGTTTTAATATCCGGTGCAACACCTCCCACCATGATTCCAATGCTGAA
>JAKSBL010000480.1 GCA_022361115.1 Spirochaetota bacterium
CACAATGAACATACCAGGTATATTGATGAGCAGGAACATGATGGTGAAGAGGTAATTATTACAGAGAAAGTTAAAGTCAATGATGTCAAAAAAGGATCTCTCAGAGTAGAAGCCAAATTATCTTACCTTTTAGAAGAATTAGTCTCTATCAATCATAAGGATTTTCAAACTGTAAAAGTTAAATATGAAGCTCGCTTAAAAAAGTTCTTTCTTACACTGGAACCAATAAAAAGTGTTAGAGATTTAACCAAATTGTATCAACCAGGTGATACACTGGAGTGTATCAAGACAACGGTTATTTTTGGTAGTCCTAATGCAGTGGTTGAAAAGATGATTGCCAACCGTCGCCCTATGTTTTATAAATTTACCGATTGGAAGACAGCTGAGGTAGAATCAGAAGATCAAGTAATCATCTTAAAATCAAAACTACCTTTAATTTTGGATATGGTCTTTGAAGTAAAGAATTCTCCTCATCTGACCAAAGGTAGTGATTATATTGTAAAGAAAATTAAGAGAGAAAATCAAAAATACTATAATTACCTGCAAGTTTATTACTCATAATCAAAAATTTATACCCTGATTACCGATATATATATTATAATAGACATAAGCCATATTGAATACAAAGGCAAATATATGAATAAAGCTGAAAAGGACAAAAAAGTTAAAGTCCTGGTTATTGATGATTCAGAAGAAATTCTTTTTTTAGTTGAAAGTATACTCTCTCTAAACTCTTTTGAAGTAGTTAAAACCAATCGTGCAGAAAAGGCATTGGAACAGTTAGATACCTCAATAGATGCAATTATTCTTGATTTAATGATGCCGGGAATGTCTGGTATGGATTTCTTAAAAATCTTTCGTGAAAAAGAAATCTTTTCTCATATCCCTGTTATTGTACTCACTGCAAAAGATAATTCAGACAAAGAGATTGCCAGAATTTTAGAACAGGGAGCCAATGATTATATTACTAAGCCCTTTTTTCAGGCAGAATTTATTTCCAGAGTCCGTGTTCATTCAAAAATCAAACAATTAACTGAAAAATTAATATCTACCAATAGACGATTGCACCGTAAAAACAAACTTCTTCAAAAAGCAGTTAAACGGGAAGAAAAGCTGAATGAAAAAATTATTGAAAGAACGATTGCTTTAAAAAGAGCGAACAAAAAAATTGCCCAATTAAATTCAGCCTTGAAGTACTCTTCTTCTCACGATCCTTTAACCAGTATTTATAATCGTGGTGCAATACTAACATTTTTAGAAAATGACATTCAAAGAACCAAGAGAATAAAAAATGAACTTTCCTTGATTATGTTTGATATTGATTATTTTAAAAAAATCAATGATACATACGGCCATTTAGTAGGAGATGAAGTACTCAAGAGCCTGGCATATCTGGTAAAAGATAGTATTCGGGAAATTGATTTATTTGGCCGCTATGGAGGAGAAGAGTTTATTATTATCCTGCCTGATACTAATATTACAGAAGGAATAACTCTGGTAGAAAGATTAATGATCAATGTAAGAAATCATGCCTTTAAGACTAGCAAAGAAGAGCTAAAGATTACCGTTAGTCTTGGTCTTGCAGAATATAATCATAGTGAAACAATAGATCAGTTTATTGAGCGAGTGGATAACTCTCTATATGAAGCAAAACATGCAGGACGAGATTGTTTTAAAGTTAATGAAGACAATTAATAAAAAATCGGGCTGATCTGATTTGAACAGACGACCCCACGCCCCCCAGACGTGTGCGCTAACCAGACTGCGCTACAGCCCGAATATAGTTATGTAATATAACCTATTTTTTACTTCTAATCAATCAGAATTTACTAATTTCTTCGTGTTTTTTATTTCTTTATTATTGCTTCTTTTGCAAAATTAATAGATATTTTATGGTGTTTGCATCTGTAAAGGATGCCTGTCATCTTAGATTTGCTTTTGCTTATTCAAAGCAAAACAGTAAATGTGGGTTAACTCGAGTATATTGTAAAAATATCGGTTTAGAAGAAGGAATCAACAAGACTTACTATAAATAGGGTTATTTTTGCAAATACCTCTATTGGTAAAAATTTTTTAAATTATAGTAAAGAGGAATGAATGTTTATCGATTTTTCAGTATATTTAAAAAATAAGCAATTTTATTACTAAAAAAATGGTAAATATGGATATTTATCAGAAAAAAAGCTATACTTATCTAAAAGTAATAGTTTATCCTATTTTAAAACTGTCACTCAAGGTAGATACTTCTTTAAGAGATGAAGTATTATCTTTAAATAGATACAGCATAAAGTTTAAGCTTATCAGGTGCCGAGATAGAAATGAGGGAGATTATGAATTCAATAAAGATAGAAATGTTAAAAGAGGATAATTTTTTAACTGAAGATTCTGCAATATTAGATGATCTTTTTTTTATTCCAAAAAATACCAAAATCAAAGATTATCATTTGAATTTGTTAAAAAAATGGAAAGTAGAATCATTATCAACTTCAGGTAATTTATTAAAAACTTCACAACCAGGCGAAGCCGGAGAATCGAATTTATTAGAAGATATTTTTAGTGATAATAATAACTTAATTGCACCAGATGAAGATGAGGATGTACCAGTAACAGAGAGTGTTAATGATTCTAATCATGTAGATGTAGTTGATAGTTTTAAAGATATTTATAAGCGCTGGATTGTTGCAATTATGAATTTCTTTAATGAAATTATCACTAATAAAAATGTAGATAAGCAAAAAGTTGTCAATTTACTGCAAGATATTGAGCAATTTATAAATCGAGATAAAAATCAGGTATTAATGCTGTTTGGAGAAAGATTTGAAGGGGTTTCCAATATTTATTTGCAAACTATTGAAAGTGTTATTTTAGCCTTTGGTTTATCGAAAAATTTGGAGTTATCAGACTTTGCCAAAACAAATCTGGTAATTGGAACTTTATTTCATGATTTGGGTATGTTAAAAGTGCCAAAAGCAATTTTAGAAAAAAAAGGTGCTCTTTCAAAAGAAGAACTAACTGCAATACAAAATCATACAGTCATTGGATTTAAATATTTGAGGGATGCTAAATATTCTGCTATTGTTGCTTCAGGTGCTTTACAACATCATGAAAGGTTAGATGGTAAAGGTTACCCAGCTCACATAAAATCAGATAAGATAACTCAGATAGGTAAAATCGTTGGGGTAGTAGATGCTTATTGTGCTGCTATTTCTTCTAAACCTTTCCGGGATCCATTACATGCAAAAGAAGCTGTTCAAGACTTACTGAAAAAAGGCGGTACATTATACGATGCTGATATTTTAAGAGAGTTTGTTAAGATTATCTCTTTTTATCCTATCGGCAGCTTGATTTTATTGTCTAATGATATACCTGCAAAAGTAATTGGAACTTCCGGTGTAGCAATGCGGCCGATTGTAACTACTGTTGGTCAGGAAAATTCAGAAACCATTGATCTTAGCCAGCGTAAAGATTTATATATCAAAGGTGTATATCGACAAAGGGAAAAAATCAATATAGAATAAGTTTTCACAAATTAAAAGTGAATGATAAGCAAAAGATCAAGGTTAAAGGATAAACCAAAAAGTGTGGAGATAAGGATAAAAAATGCAAATTGAGTTTCTAGGCACAAGAGGATCTATTCCTGCGCCTGGTAAAGAGACAGTGAAGTATGGAGGAAATACGACCTGTGTTCGATTTATTTCTGCAGACCATTCTCAAATAATTATTGATGCTGGAACAGGGATTCGTAAACTTAATCAAGATAGTAGTGATATTTTTCACATTGTTATGACCCATTGTCACTGGGATCATATTCAAGGCTTACCTTTTTTTACTCACATTTATAACCCTGTTAAGAAGTGTATATTTTATATTGATAAAGAAAAAATTTCAGCAGTAAGAAATGAGATCATTCGGCAGATGGATGGAAAAGCTTTTCCAGTTCAATTTGAACAGCTTACCAGTAGTATAAAATTTGTACCAATTGATCATAATAGGTTGCAATTTGATCAACACACTGAAGTAAAAATCTTTCATAATCACCACCCAGGTGGCGCAATTGCTTTAAAATTTATCAATGAAGGCAAAATTTTTACTTTTGTAACAGATAATGAACTGGTAAAGTTAAAACAAGCTAATCGATATCATGACTTTATCCGTTTTTGCTCAGATAGTGATATTTTAGTACACGACGGCCAGTATCTTGACAAAGAAATGTCGGTTAAATTGGGGTATGGCCATTCTTCTATTGAAGATGTAGTAAAATTGTTTATGGAAACTAATCCCAAAATTGGTATTTTTACACACCATGACCCGGAAAGAAAGGATCATGAAATTGATCAGATGTTAAAATATGCCAAAAAGGAAATTAAAAAGCAGCACCTACCCATTAAGATAATTGCTGCTTCTGAAAATCACATCATCAAGATCTAATAAAAATTTATAATTTCCAGGCTATGGCAATTCCAGGTTGAGATGTAATGACTGGTGCAAAGGCTCTTCTCTTTTTTTTCATCTTTTTTGAATCATCTTTAACGGACAGGTAGTATAATACCCACATAGCAATTGCCGCTGGAGCTATAAGAACGAGAAAGAAAGCCCAACTGATACCAGTTAACACTGCGAGTGCAATGATTCCTTCTGTACCTGTAAAAGCTGCAAAAGCATTTGCTCCCAATAGTGCTGATGTTATTATTCCCATGATTAAAAAAGTACCTGCTGCAGAAGATAAGCCAATTCCTGTATAAAGATATACTTGTTTGTATTCTTTGATTTTTTCTTTGTCAATTGCAAAAGGAGTTAAGTTTGGGGTGTTATTAGATAATTGGAAATGTTTTACTTGAAAATGAAAAACAGGTTGAGAATTTTGTTTTTGATAATTCTTAATATTTCCATAAAATGGACTGATGCTAATAAAGATTAGTATTGATAACAGCAATATTTTTTTCATCTTTTTTCTCCTTATTGACTGCTTTTTTCATATAAAGTGATAATATATCTTAAAAACAAAAAAACCGCAAATATTTTACAAATAGATCTTACTTCTTCTCAGCAGTGAGCATGATCCCAATGGTATTTGAAATTCCACTCATGTAAGGATTTTCATAAATATTATCCTGTTTAATAAAGAAGCGGGAAGGTTGAAGTTTTTCATGCTCTACCAGATAGTCTTTAATCGCTTTTGCCCTTTGCAAAGCTAAAAACTGGAAATCCTGATTAGTAATCCTTAACATTAATAATATTGCTTTTTTTATTTCAGCCTGATTATCAGAATCACTTTCTAGCCAGCTGATTTTGGCTAGATTCTGGTATATGGTTTTTAGTATCTCAATATCAGATAAATCAGGAAAATTTTCTTTGTATTCTGATACTAAAGTTGAATACTTCGCATTTTTTAAGATGGGTTCATCCAGTTTTTTATCAACAAAACCACTAAGCACCAGGTAGATGTTTTTTTTCTCTAATCGTTCTATAAATTCCTGATTCAATAAAGAATTACGGTTAATTAGAGGAATAGATTGGCCTGGATTAAAGTATACAATTTGATAATCCTTGTCTGTTGTTATTTTTTCCTCATCATGAGCAATGACATCCACAGCCTTATTCATGATATTAATAAATAAATCAAAAAAGATTTTTAAAAATTCAACATCCGGATTATTCAGTTCACCTTGAACAGGAATATCCAGGTAAACTGTACCTAATTCATCTTTTAATAAAGGGAGTACTTTTTCTAAATTAACCGGTGCTTTCTTTTGGGATTTAATAAATTTCATTTGGTACATTTTCATTTTGAACAATAAATCCAGTTCATTTTGGGCAATGGTAAAGGGCAATTCTAATTCCATTCTTCCATTTAATACTTGATGTTTTAAAAAAAATTGAGAATAAGGAGAAAAAGGCTGTAAATAAAGGTCTTCAATCTTAATCATCCCTTTTGTTTCCCTTTTCCCAATATTTCCCTCTAACTGAAAGGGGCTTTTCTGATTGATATTTCCTGTTAACTCGATAGTTCCTGTTGGATACACAAAAGAAGGATAATTTTTGACTACCAGCTGAAGATCATCCAGAGTAGTGGTATAATTGTGTTGAATAAAGTGATCAATGAAAGTGAGCTGGCTATCAGTTAGTTTTAGCGAATCTATACTGAGAAAAGAAAAAGGTTGCCCTGATAACTGGTTTTGAGGGGAAAACATGGTTAAAAAATAAATCTTTTTATCTGCCCGTCTCTCTATGGGTATGAATAATTGATTTCCAGTAATGGATAGAATGCTGATTTGTAAGGGATTAAAAGTAATCCTTTCAATGTCAAAAGAAGCCTGATCAATCTGAAAGAGGCTTGCATATTGGTTATAGATGAGACAATCTGCTAAATTTGCCTGTCCTTTCATTAAGATATTGTCTTTAGTGATGTTAATTTGGGGATCCAGATTTATTTTTTCTGCCTTGATAGAAAAGCTTTTTGCCGGATCAGAGTAATTAGCCTGAATGTTTTTAAGTTGAATCGGTTGTTTTAACTCAAAATCAGGTTGAAAAGTCAGGTTAAATGGTTGATTTTCATTTTGAACAATAATTTGAATATTATTTATCATGATTTGATTTTTAAATTGATAATGGCCATTTAAACAGACGATTTGGTCTAAGGTAAGTTTCTGGCCAGGTAATTGATACTCTAAGATTGAGAGTTTTAGTTGATCACAGACAAATTGATTATTCTTAAATTGTAATCTTAAATCAGAAAAATCTACCATTCCCATAAAGGTAAAATCTTTGTTATTTTTAAAAGTTCCTTTCCCCTTTATTTCTGAAACAATTAAATTTTTTAAATAAGGTGGATAAGATTTAAAAAAATTACTCTGAGTGAGATTAAAATTATTAATCTGGAGAAGATCAATACGAATATCTTTTGGCTTAAAAAAACCAGTGAGCTGCACTTGTCCAGCATAATAATTAGCTGCCACTTCATAAAAAAATTGAGGGTTTTGATTTTCATAATTCTTTAGCAAAATATTGGATTTTGTAAATAAATAAGAATGGTCTTGAAGGGGGAAATAAAGATTAATATCTATGGACCGGGTTTGTATTTTGTTTATTTTAATCTGGAAAGGATTCTTTTTTAGGGGTGGTAAAAGGGGGTAATAAATTTGCCCGGCAACCAGGTTCAAGGAATTGAGCTGAATTTTTTTTTCAAATAAATCTATATTTTGAATAAAAAGAGAACCGCTACCATTTTTTAAGAGAGGCTTTTCTTTTTGACGATAAAATAACTCTAGATTCCAGAAATAAACTTGTCCTGAAATCTTAAAATCAGGTTTTTCTCTTTTGGAAGTGGTGAATAGTATTTTTATTTGACAGTTTACTACTCCTTTGGATAAGGAAACATTTTGCAGCGGAGGAATATAAGGGAGAATGTCTAGCAAATTGAGTTGTTTCAAATTGATATCAAAGATATTTTCGATCTTGTCTTTACTGATCTGGGTACTTCCCTTTAATCAAAATGTTTTTTTTCGTTTATTTTCTTGTAATTGAATGGATCCTTGAGAAATATCAATATGTTCTACATTAAACGGTATTTTTGGATATTGGTTGGTTGGCCTGGATAAAGAGAAAGGTAATTTTAGATAATTAGGAAAAAGTACCTGATTTTTTTCTTTTATAATAAAAGTCTGAGGTTTAACAATTTTTACCGATCCAATAGTAGGATTAAGCAATAAAGTTTTTCTGATATTTAAATCAATATCTAATAAATCGGCTTGAAAAAGAATTTGCTGATTTGGATCACTGAGCTGTAATTCTTGAAAAGTTATCTGGCCCTTTAACCAGTTTAATTGTACAGATTGATAGGTTAAGTTGCGATCAAAAACAGACTTAAAAACAAAAGGAATTTGATAGACGATAAGAACAAATAAAAGGATGATTAAAGCAGTAAAAGAAAATAAAAAAAGCATTATTCTTCTAATAATGCTTTTTGGTTTTTTGGCTTTGCTTGGCATTTACTATTCGTTCATTAAGAACGTTTTTTTTCATTTTTACTTTTACAAGCAATACACATAGTAGCCCAAGGAATTGCTTTTAATCGTTCTTTTTCAATTTCTTTACCGCAAGAAATACATTGACCATAGATTTTTTCTTCAATTCTTTTTAAAGCAGCATCAATAGCAACAAGATTTTTCTTGCTGGTATTATTTACAATATTGAGAATATTTTGAGTAATATTATTAGCAGCTTCATCAGCGCTGTCATTAACACTATTCATTTCATTTTCAATGATATTGCGGGCAGATTCATCAACTTCCATTATTTCTTTAATAATTTCATTTTTTTCGGTAATTAATAAATCTTTGTAAAATGTAAATTCTTCTACTTTCATTGTTCCACCATATTTCATTAATTTTGCATGATAAATATCATATTTTTTTAAATTTGTCCAGAAATATAAAATTTTTATTAAAATAGACAACATATTTTACCTATTTATACTCATGCACTATATTGAATATAAAACCATAAAATAGTAATAATTCTTTAATCCCTCCTTAGTTAAATTGCTATTAGTTGTTATTTTAAAGAACCTTTTAAAAAATCAAGATTGTTCTTTGGTGTTTGCAAACACCTCTTAAAATTAAAACAGCAATTAAAAATATACACCAGAGTACTTCAATTTCCAGTCTGGAATATCAAAAAGGTATTTAATTAATGTAATACAAAGATCTTAAATTTTCAAATTTTTTGCGAGAAAAATCCTAAATTTTAAAAGAAAATTTGCAAAATAGGATTTACTTTTATATATTGTTAGGGTAAATTGATTTGAAAGATAATTCTGGTTTATAATAGCTGTTAATAATACATTACTGAACTACCAGCGAAAAAGAAGGAGCTAGTATGCATCATTTGCAATATTCCCGAGGTCATATCAAATTGTTTCCCCTCCCTGGAACAGAAACCTATGTGAGACATGTTGCCCGTTGGTTAGTTACTAATGACTTAAATGATATTCGGAAAAATGGTTTTAATCTTGCAAATTATTACTTTATGGATGAAGATGAAGCTAAAGCTTTAAAGAAGGTAGAAGATAATGAAGAAAATCTGCTGGATTTTTTAACGAATTACTTGATTGGAAATTTTAATTTTTTTACTCATAGAAATGGTGCAGTGGAAGTCCAAATTGATGATAGTGTCAGAAGAAAAGATATTTATATTTTTCATACTTTTTCAGAGGCTAATATTGTTGATTATAACTGCAAAGAGAAACATCTGTATTTGGCAGATCAAGAACTATTACTTTATAATACTTTAGATGCTTTTTTAGAGGCCAAAACTGACAAGATTTCTATTTTTGAATTAAACCTGGGACAAGCTAGAAGTGACCGGCCAAAAGGGCGTGGAAGTTGTAATCTACGAACTTTTTTTAGAACCATCACAGCAAATGGAGCAAATCATCTTTTGGTTTATCAAATTCATGCACCTCGATCTTTAATTGGAATCGATTTAACTCAAACCACTTATGATAATCTTAGTGGGGAAGGATTGTTAAAAAAATATATTTTAAGAGCCTTTGTGAAAGATTTAGATTACTTTGAAAATGTAGTACAACACAATTGGGTTTTTAGTTCCGTAGATGCTGGTGGAAAAGATATGGCAGCGAAATTTGCTAAATCTTTTAATGTCCCTCTGGTTTTAGTTGATAAACGCCGAAATCCCTTAACGAACCAGGTCGAAGAAATTATTGTCTTAAAACCGGAAAACCTGTCAATCGAAGATAAGACAGTTTTTATTGTAGATGATATGATTGATTCTGCCGGCAGCATTATTGATGTATGCAGGAAATATAAAGAGTTGGGAGCAAAAGAAATTATTATTGCTGTTATTTATGGCCTTTTTTCTTCTCCTGCTGAAGAAAGACTGCGTGCATTAATGGATGAAGGGGCACTTCATAAAGTTATTGTGACAGATTTAATTACTTTAAAAAGTGATTTTATTAAACGGAATCCATATATCCATATTGCAGATACCACTTATACTACAGCTAGAGTATTGCAAAAAACAAATCAGGGACTTTCCTTAGAGAAATATTTTCTTCCTTTAAATGCCAGAAAATATATTAAAAATAAAATCATGAAAATAAGTGAGAATGAATAATTGCAAATTTCTACATTTCTGTTTATTCTTGTTTTTCCTTTTGGTAAACTGTGAAAAAAAGACAGAGAATCCAAATATACAGTTGGAACAACAAGAAGTTATAGAAGTAAAAGAAGTTGCTAAAAATCAACTCCGTTATGGTGTGGTCAATGTAGATGGTCTAACTTTCAGAGCTTCCAATGATATTAAAGAAAAAAAA
>JAKSBL010000408.1 GCA_022361115.1 Spirochaetota bacterium
ATGTTTAGGCATGTAAAAATCATAAATAATATCTGTAGAGGATTCTAAAAAATTTGATTTATAATTTTTTATTTGTGGCAAGGTAATGGTAGGATTTAACTGAAATGATCCCAGTTTTTCACCTGTAGAGTAATAGATATTGATTTCATAAAAATTAGAGCTTTTATTTTGAAATGTAAAACTACCCTGACAAGGAATTAAGTTTGATTTCCCTTCTTGAAATTTATCTTCATAGGAAAAATAAAACATTTCTTCTTCATTAAATCCTTGGAAAACCATTTCTGCTTGTTGATAAAAAACCGGTTTCTCTTGTATGGGGCGATTATTTACCAGAATATATCTTTTTGTCACTTTTTGTGGTTCTTCTTCGAATGATTGTTCAAAACTGCCATTAACATCTGTTACTTTGAAGTAAAATGGTCCGGCAATATCTGATATCTGATTATTATTCCCAATGGAAAACGCAGCAATCCCAAAAGTTCCTTTAACACCATATTGAGAAATTAATTCAATCGGATGATCATATGTTTGCCAATAGCCAGGGGCATTTTGTTTGGGCGGCCCGAACATGAGCTGGTCTTCTTGCCATTCTCTAAGCCAATAATAGATTTTATCTGTTGGTTTATCCGGTTTTATGGTAATCTTATAGTTTTGTTTATAGGTTTGACCCCAGTAAAGCGAACCAAAAGAAGGAGGATTAGGTTTTTGATCATCAAATTGATAAAAGTCATATTGAGTCATAAGCTTCTCATCTTTTTGATAAGATGCAGCAATCATAACATCAGTAATTTGATTATCTTTAAGATCAATAGGAATTTCCTGTGATATCGCCTTTTGTTGTTTCAAAACCGGAGGAAGGATAATTTCCCGTTCAGTTTGTTGAAGTGTATATTTTTTTTGATGAAATTTATAAACCAATTTTGGAGTTTGATTTGCTTCTGTGACTAATTCTGATTTAAGTTTTTTTTCAGATGTTTCAACCTGGGAAGAAGATAACTTTTGAGTCATATCTATTTTGTAGCTCTTTGCAAAGAGTTCAACTTTTTTATCCAATCTTTCTAACATAACAATAATGGTATATTCTTTTATGTAATTGGGATCTCCTTTGAGATAGAGAGGAGAACGGTATTCGATTGGTTCACTAATAGCCAGATCATCGTCCATGAGGTAATAGATTTTTCCATATTCAGATTTTAAGGAAAGAAATATACTTTCTCCATAAATACCTGGTAAAGGATTCCAGGTTACCGGATCAACCGAAATGGATTGATAATCCAGAGTATCATAACTATGAATACCATATAAAAATTGATGAGTGATGATTAAGAATAATATAATAATGATTTTTTTCATAAAATCCTGTTTTTGGGTAAAATTAAGCCTTTGGTGAATTTATCGGTCGGTAGGATTGTTAAACTAAAGAGTTCTCAGGTAATAGTTTTTAAAGATATAACTTTATAACCATCCTTTATTAAGAACTCTTAAGTAACATTTTTAATCCACAAAAAATTTAGTGTAAAAATCCCAACAATTGTTTACTTTTTCAGAGAAAATTAAGTAA
>JAKSBL010000010.1 GCA_022361115.1 Spirochaetota bacterium
ATTTGTGTTTTTGTTTCTGATTATGCACTTAAACATTCCTGTACTATTTTTTAATTTATCTTTTAGACCTTGTACTTCGTTAACAGATTCATAATTTGGTCATTGAGGAATCAATTGACGTAAAGTTCCCTTTTCATCTATCGGAAAACAAGGGGTAGCTACCCCTTGTTTAAACATTTCTGTAATATATGCTTTAAATTATCTCTTAAACTCTGTATTTCATTAACTGATTGCTGATATTTTTCATATATTTCTTCTGGTGGAATATGGTCAATATCTATTACATGAGGATTTTTTATATCCAGATTGTAATTTCGTTTTTTTATCTCTTCTACATCTACTTTCCATGCTAACTCATTTTCTTTCCGGTTTTTCCACCATTTTTTTTCCTGCTCAAACTCTTTGTGCTGGATTGGTTTTGTTTTTGAGTAGGTTTTATATCCTTCTGGATAGGGATGTTCATAGTACCAGATTTCAGTAGTTGGTTTCCCTTTTTCTAAAAATAACAAGTTAGTATTGATTCCAGTATAGGGTGCAAACACACCATTAGGTAGTCTTACAATAGTATGTAGGTTAAAATCTTCTAGTAATTTTTCTTTTATTTTGGTTTTTACACCTTCACCAAATAAAAAACCATCTGGTAATACAATTCCTGCTCTTCCACCTTCTTTTAAAATATACATTAGCAAAACTAAAAACAAATCAGTGGTTTCCTTTGTTCTGAAAGCTTGTGGAAAGTTTATCTCAATTCCATCTTCTTCTATGCCGCCAAAAGGAGGATTGGTTATTATCATATCAACTTTATCAGTTAATTTATATTCTCTTACATTTTTAGTTAAACTATTGTCATGTTTGATTTGTGGTGTATCAATATCATGTAATACCATATTAGTTACTGCCAGCATATGAGGCAATGGTTTTTTCTCTATTCCTAATATAGTATTAATCAGTTGTTCATGG
The DNA here is from genome assembly GCA_022361115.1 of Spirochaetota bacterium. Lineage (GTDB taxonomy): Bacteria > Spirochaetota > GWE2-31-10 > GWE2-31-10 > GWE2-31-10 > JAKSBL01. The sequence continues at coordinate 961 of JAKSBL010000010.1, forward strand.
TCTTCTACATTCTTTATTTTCTACTTTAGATGTTCTAATGCACAAATTAGAAAACCACCAGTTCCACACGCAGGATCCAAAACCTTCTCACCCAATTTTGGATTAACCATATCCACCATAAATTGAGTAACTGGTCTTGGTGTGTAATATTCTCCTGCATTACCAGCACTTTGCAGGTCTTTTAAGATGGTTTCATAAATATCATTAAATGTATGTCTATCTGTCTGCTTTGTAAAATCAATACCTGTATTCAGTTTATTGATGACCTGTCTCATTAGAGTACCGGATTTCATGTAATTATAACTATCTTCAAAGATTTCTTTAACTATAAAGCTTTTTGCATCACTAAATTCATCAATCTCGATATTTTTTAATGTAGGAAAGAGTTTATTATTCACAAAATCTAAAAGTTCATCACCGGTTATACCTTCATCATTTCCAGCCCAATCTCTCCATCTAAGACCTTCGGGAATTACAGGAGTATAATCATCATTCATTAACTCCCATTCTTCCTCTTTTGCATCAAATATTTTTAAAAATATCATCCAGACTAATTGAGAGATTCTTTGAGCGTCTCCGTCTACTCCGGCATCCTGTCGCATGATATCCTGTATTCCTTTAATTGTTGCTGTCATTGACATATACTGTAACTCCAATTTATATTATTTCAGGAAACAAAGAGTAGTACTTTTGTTTATATCTGATAATACTTCCGAATATCTGGTTCATGTTGATATAAACATCAAGGGGCTACAGCCCCTTGTTTCCTAAATAGCAAATGGTTTAATGAGAATGTTTTAGGTCATTATATTTAACATAATGTAAAACATTTTCTAATTCTTTTTCAGTTTTTATCATTGATGAATTGTATTTTTGGGCCCATAAATTATATTTATCTTCAATATGATGTAACTTTTTATATAAGTGAGTTGATTTACCTTTTAATTTTCTAATGATATTACTTTTATCCTCAGGTTTACAAATTAATACTAAATGTACATGATCTTCTAATACATTGTATTCTAAAACTTTTAAATTATCCTCTTTAATAATAATTTCAATTATTTCATAAATATGTTTTCTATCAACATTAGTTAATAATACTTTTTCACCAACTTTAACTTTATAAATTACCATTCTTTCGCTTATTCTTGAATTATGTGTCACCCAAGTGATATGATAAATATTTTCATTTGTTTCAATTTTAACCATTTTAAATTAACCTATTCTCCTATTTTACGGAAACAAGGGGTAGTTACCCCTTGTAGTTACCCCTTGTAGTGAACCCTTGTTATTCATTTCATGCAGCGTATAATTCTTTTTCCAGTTCTATGAGTGCTTCAAAACATTTTTCTTTTCCACCAAATAGCTTAATGATCTCGATTGGAGAGCCAAACTTACTAAACTCAGGTATTTTTAATATCTCTATACTTTCAAGGTTTTTCAGTCCTTCATCAGCATATTTATCTAATAATGCTTCTAAAACTGCCTTCACCTGATCCCTATATTTAGTAAAATAATTTCTTTTTTTGACATTATTAGCTCTTTCTCTTCTGGTTAGAGGTGGTTGATCAAAAGCAATATGACAGATTAAATCAAAGGGATCAAGTTCTTTATTCACTTTTTCTTGTAACTCGCTAAATAGCATTCCATGATCTTCTAATTCTTCAATAATAACTGATTTTTTATCTTCATCATTCCATCTTTTTAAAAAGTCATCTAGTGTTCGATACTCTTTGGCAATACTTTTTTTGGTATAATCCTCTAATGATTTAGTTGAATTGATCAACTCAAACTGGGATTTATCACTTACTAATAACTATCATAACTTAGCATTATTACATGATGATAGGATTTTTGATAATATTGCTAAGGTAATTGATTTAAAAATTTATTAGACATTATATAAAACAAAAATATTAGAACAGGTTAAAATTAGAAGAGTTTGGGATTATTGTTAAATTACTTTTCCTCAGTAAAATAAAAAATAAGATTTATTAATCCTTTTAATTGTTTATCGGTTAAGTCTTTTTCACGAGCAACTTTAATTAATTGTAATTCTAATGGTGACAAATTGTCAGATGTTATATCATAAAAGCCAGGAATATCTACTAAATGAATATTTAATTCACGTAATATATTAATGAGTAATTTACCCATCGGAAGCTTTTTTCTTTTTCTAAAGGCATAAAAAACACCAGGGTCTTCTTTTATTTTTTTTGCAAAAACAGATACTTCTTTGTATTGTTTTTCTATTTCATTAAAAATTTTTTCAACAAGTTTTTTTCCAGCACTTCTACGTAATCTTTCTTCATGTGTTGATAATACAACACAGAATTAAAATTTGTGACTAGATCAAGAATATCATAATAAATTAAGTTGATAAAGAAATATATTAAGTTATATTATATGGAAAGCCAAACCAATCTCTAACGGTTGATTGTGATATAATTAAAAGAGCAAAAAAGATGCCAAAAAGCATAGAAACAAGGGTAAATACCAGGGAAAATCCCTATAGATTTTAGGGTATGAAAATAGTAAAAACGGAATTGAAAAAGTAAGGAGTAAAACAAATGGGAAATGTAAAAAAAACAGTCTTAGACAATACAAACAATATTGACATTATAAATTATGATAGCTGAAAAAAACACTCCTTGCATAACCAAAAAGACAGACCTATCCCAATGGTATTGTTAAAAACCGAAAAAATTAAAATCAGGAAGCTTCTTGTACCTGTAAGGCGGAGCTCGTTTTTTTGCGAAATGCTTAATTATTTTTTTAATTTCTTTACTATCCTGAATAATCGTAATAACTCGCATCTCTGCACCGCAATATGGGTAAACAAGAGGACCAACAACATAAATCTTGTTTATCAATCTTGCCCATGCCCGGCGACTTGCCTTATCAGATGTTTTTTGATAATCCGGGGTTCCGGGTAAATTACCATCAACAACTTAGAAATTACAATAAAAATAATAAAGTATTCATATTTATAGTTTTTGGGAAAAAAGAGATTTTTTAACAGTTTAATCATATTGCTAATAAGCGGAGATAAAAGAGATGGAATTCAAGCGAGCGTTGTGTCCTGACCGCCTGGATTACGGTCGTCCAAAGAGCTGACTTTCATCCCGGATGATTTGCGGACCGGTTCGTGGGACATTTTGCTCCATTAAGTTAAAGTGTGCTTGTTTTTCAAAGTCAAAATAGTTTACTTGCATTTCATTTGTATAATAATATTTGGTATCTATAAAGTGACCGAAATAAAAGTCATACGTTTTAAAAGCAAAAGAATAGAGAAATTGTCCGCTATTCCCGTCAATAATTGAGATCATGTCCGGATCTGTTTTTGCAAAATAATAGTATTTGCCGTATTTATAATGAAGATTGCGAATTGATTTAAATTGATTCTCAAACTCCTGGCCTTTTTTTAAATAAGTGCCCCGGGTTAGATCAAGTACCACAAATCTAGAAAATATTTTTTCATCTGTTAGTCGGTGCAGCCATAAAGGAAGAAACGGGGTCCGGATATTAAAAAAAGGAACCAGATCCGGGGAGTTGAGCGTTGCCGAATAAAATGGGGTACCAAGGTCAAGAGAGACAGTTCCTTTGTAATAATAAAAGAGTGCTTCTCCGTTTGTGAAGGGGATCTCCCATACTTTTTTCCCATCAGCTGCGGAAACTGCCTTAAGGCTTTTTGAGATTTTTGAAAATGCAGTAGGCGAGAGTTGAGCTTTTGGCAATACGGTTGAGTGATTTTGATAAATAATCAATCCCTGGTAATAGGCAAACGCTGGTTTTCCTTCCGCATAGACTTTTAAGTTATCCGGGTTGGTGAAGAGGGAAATTTCCTTAAGATTATTTAGATCGGTTTTATAAAACGTCAATCCGGCGGTATTTTGTCG
>JAKSBL010000156.1 GCA_022361115.1 Spirochaetota bacterium
GATCATCAACTTTTTAGTATTATTAAAGACAATTTGGTGTTTTTTATCTTTATTTCATTAGGGCCAATCATTTTGATCGCTCAATATATTTTAAAAAGAATTTTAAGAAAACTAGGTGTTATATGAATGAACAAACTTATAAGAGCGGGTTTGTTGCCCTAATCGGTCGGCCTTCTTCTGGAAAATCTACACTCATCAATCAGATATGCGGGTACAAAATATCTATTGTTTCACACCATCCTCAAACTACTCGATTTATTGTCCGGGGGATTTATAGTGAGCCCAATTATCAGGCAGTATTTATTGATACTCCAGGTTATCATAAGTTTAATTCTCTTTTGAACAAGGGATTGACTTCTCAAGCAGTAAAAACTTTGCAGGATGGTGACCTGATCCTTTATTTAGTAGATGCATCAAGGGAATTTGGGCAAGAAGAAATGGAAATTATTGAAAAAGTGAATCAGCTAAATAAAAAGGTAATCTGCGTTTTTAATAAAATGGATGTTAAAGTGATTGCTACTACCATTCAACAAGTGAAAGAAAAAATTAAAGCTGCGGATTTTTGTCAGATATCAGCTACAACAGGTGCTAATATTGATCAGTTAAAAAAAAAGATTTTAGCATTATTACCTGAAGGACCTCAGTATTATCCGGAAGATTATGTAACGGATCAAAATATCCCTTTTAGAATTACAGAAGTTGTTCGAGAAAAAATTTTTAACCTGACTCATCAGGAAATTCCACATTCTGTGTATGTAAAAATTGATGACCTAAAAATCAATGAAAAGAAAATAATCTGTCATGCTTCCATTTTTGTAGAAAGGGATTCTCAAAAAGGATTAATCATTGGAAATCAGGGTAAAGCAATAAAAAAAATTGGTGAAGAAGCACGTAAGGAATTAATGGATATTTTAGAAACTAAACTGGAACTCTATTTAAAAGTCAGGGTCCATAAGAACTGGAAGAAAGATGAAAGATTTTTGAAAAATCTATTTAAACAAAATGAATAGTATTAGAGAGAGGAGATGCGTAAAAATTGCTTGCAAGTGCAGGGCTGTTCACGGTATACAGTTAACATGGCGAGCAATTAAGCCGCATAACCGAGCAACAACCATAGGTTGTGATCAGGTGAAGTGTAGTGACTGACCAGCCAAAACAGATTTCTTGTTTTTGAAAGAGTCCCATTTGTAAAAAATATTGATAAATGTTATACAAGGTATAATTATTAGGATATATTACCGAAAAATATTAATAGAATATTCTAGTAACATCAACCAGACAGTTAGGTAAAAATTTATTGAGCTGCAAAAGAGGTTAATTTTAAATATTGAGCATATTTTGATGAAAATTTCTTGCCGTCCTTTGTTATTGATTATTTTTTTTTCTCTAGTTTTATTATTTTCTCAATGTAAAAGTCAAAATGGACAAACACTGGAAAATAATAACTTAAATCAATTTGAGAATAAAGCAGAATCTTTAATTCAAAAAGAGAGATTTTTTGATCTCCGCAAGATGTCAAAGAACTACCTAAAGCAAGATGAATCAAATTATTATGCTGCTTATTATTATAGTTACGCAATGATGAATTTTGATAAAAAAGAAGGGATCAGGTTTTACCTGAACTATATCAAAGATCATCCTGAAATGCCGGAAGAATATAAAAAGAAATGGCTGAATATAATTGCACAAAAGAAATTAAAACCTCGCAAAATTAACCTGGATCGACTTTATTCCTACCATTTTTCAGTACCAAAACTTGAATCAGAAAGTCAAAAAAACTTACCGAAAATCATTTCAATAAATAAAGATTATCTCTTTCTGGATACCAATGGAATTCTA
>JAKSBL010000229.1 GCA_022361115.1 Spirochaetota bacterium
CTTAATCTGATGATTGGCCATCATTTGTTTGGCCTTACTGATTGAAAGGTTATTCATCTTGGTTTCCGGTTTATCTGGCAGCTCATAAATCCCTTCAATATCACTTAACATAATCAGTTTTTCTGCTTTTAAAGCCTGGGCAATTTCTCCTGCTGCAATATCAGCATTGATATTATAACTATTTCCATCCAAACCGACTCCAATTGGTGAAATAACCGGGATAAATCCTGTATCCAGTAAACTATTAATCAGAGAAGGATCGATTTTTTCCACTTCACCAACAAATCCCAGATCGATTAGTTCCTCTTCACCTCCATCATTAATGACGTGTTCAGCAGGGTGTTTTCTGGCTAAAATCAGGTTCCCATCGATACCGGATAACCCAACTCCTTTGCCGCCGTAGAAATTAATCAGGCTGACGATCTCCTGGTTTAACTTGCCTTTTAATACCATCTGCACTACCTGCATGGTCTCTTTGTCTGTTATCCGCAACCCATTAGCAAAGCGGGTTTGAATATCCATTTTGTTTAAATACCCGGATATTTCCGGCCCACCGCCGTGAACAATCACCGGACGGATGCCAATATATTTCAATAAAATCAAATTGTGAACAATATCTTTTTTGAGTTCCTCATCCTTCATGGCAGAGCCGCCATATTTGATGACAAAGATCTTGTTATTAAAAGTTCGAATGTAAGGTAATGTTTCTATCAATATCTCTGCTTTATACCGCAGTTTTTCAATCATCTATTGACTCCCATTTTGAGGATCAGTTAGCAAATGTATAAATTGCCTGAATTATATACATCCAAATAATAAAAGTCAAGGGAAATTCATTCTTTTTTAACATATTTTTAATTGTTAAGCAGTTTTATTTTGATATCTTAAATAGATAATAGTATTTTTTACTATTTTGATAGTAAAATATTGTGTTTTTTCAATTTGCATAATTATCTTTAATATGTGTTGAAGTTGTTCTGTTGTTCTGAATCATTCAACTTAAATAGTATTCATGATTCTCTAACAGGATGCTCTATTTTTTTAAATAAAGAGACATTTCTGATTTATTTGGAAAATATTGTTCAATAATTAAAATTATCCTAATATCTGTCTTTATAATTACAAATTTTAAGTATAGTTTTTGCTAATTTAGTTTATTTCTATTTATAGCTATATTGATAATATTTAAAGAATTTATAAGATTATTCTTATATTTCAATGTTTATCATTATATAATTAAATATTTGAGTACTTTTTGAACTTAGTATTTAGCATATTTCATCATTATTAAATAATCTGTAAATAATGTTTAAAATAAGCATTGACTTTACATATTTTTTATGATATTTACAGATAACTCAATTAAAATTTATCCATTCAAAAAGTCAAATCATAATAAAATAAGTCTATGTGTTTTTTTCTTCATAGGTAGTTATAAAAATATTATTGGAGTCATGAATGTCTAAACAAAAACAACTCATTGTTATCTTACTTTTCCTAACTTTTACTATTTTACCAATTTTTGCTGATTATGTAATAACAGTCAAGGTTAAAGATGCCTGGACTGAAACAATCCATCATCCTGAAGAGGGGTACTGGCGTCCTAAAAATGCTGGTATTGAATGGGTAGTTACCCGACCTGCCTGGACTGAAACGATTGAACATCCTCCTGAATATGAAACATATACAGTTAGCGGCGGTGTCTCTCCTGATGATTTGCAAGATTTGATTGATGATATAACTGAAGGATCAGATTTAGAAGTTGATGTAGAAGAAGTGGAAGATGCAGATGAGTATTTACAAGATCAGGGAACTGAAGCTACAGAAGAATTAGAGAATCTTGAGGATTTACAAAAAGAACTAGAAGAAGATATTGAAGAATATGAAGATAATAAAAAGGAAATAGAAGAAAGACTAGATGACCCTGAATTAAAAGATCCAGTACGGATGGCATCGGGAGAATACATTTTTACTGAAGAAGATTTAATCTACTCTATTCTTAATGATCAAATTAAGGTCAAACGGGGATATCAGAATATGAATTATTCCAGCCACTCTTTTGGCAGAGGCTGGACTTTTAATTACGATATGCGAATTGTTTTAGGGGTAAAACCAAGATCAGAAGAAATGGTTGCTTTAGCAAATCAAAAGTTAGCTAATGTTATGGGAATCCATGAAAGTGCTCTACTAAAATATAACACATCATTAGAAAAAATTGAAAATGTAATTACCAGAGCAGAGGCTATCAAAGCTAAAATTCAAAGCACTATAACTGCTTTAGAAGCAGGACAAAGCAGTGGTGCGCATTCAAAAGTAAAAGCTGTTATCAGTACACATTTATCAAATGCAAGAACAAAAATGAATACTGTGAATAGCTTTATTTCAAGGGCACAAAATGCCAAAACAGATCTGGAAGCTAGTTATATAGAAATTGAAAAAATTGAAGTGGTAATCAATAATATAAAAGAAATTATTGAACAATGGAAAAAAGAAAGTCAATTAGCAAAAGCCAATGAAAATCGCAACCAGTATGTTATTAATGGAACAGATCCGGATTTATTACAATATACAGGGAATAACACAGTAACTGTTATTGATGAATCCGGTTATCCACATCAATATTTTATAGTTGAAGAACCAAATTATCTTTCTACTGTTCATTATGCTGATGGTTCTAGAAATTATTATCCAGGTGGATCTTCTACCATTGCCGGCACTCCTAATGATGATATATTAACAATTTTACCAGATGGCAGTTATGAAATGATAAAAAAAGACAAAACCCGCTATCATTACTCTTTCTACGGTCAATTAGAAAAAATGGTTGACTTAAATGGCAATGAAACCACTTTTCATTATGACAGTCTGCATAATCTCTATTTAATAAAAGATTATTTTGGAAGAGAAACAAAAATTACTTACAATAATGGAAAAATTGTACAGATTAAAGATCCAAAAGGACGAACCGTTGATTATGCATATGATTATTTAGATCACTTAATCAGCCGAACAGATGCTAATGGTGATACGGTTTATTATAATTATGATAACAATCTTTTGTCAGAAATTATAAAACCAGATGGTTCTATCCGTAAATATTTTTATACACTTTTAAATGGAGAATATGTTATTGATCATAATATAGATGAAGAAGGTTATTCTGAAAGATTTAGCTATTTTCCTGAAGCTGGCTATACTGAATACACAAATAACGATGGTGCTTTAGAAAGATATTACTATAATGATAAAAAACTCACCACAAAAATTATGTATGCTGACGGATCTTATGAGGCCAAAGAATATGATGAACAAAAAAATATGATCCAATATACTGATCGTGAAGGCCATGTTTATCATTATACTTATGATGATAACCGCAATATGACAGCCCAGACCGATCCGCAAGGCAATACAGAAGAATGGACTTATAATGAATGGAATAAAATTGCTTCCTATACGGATAAAAAGGGCAATGTAACCTATTATAAATATGACAATGCAGGAAATTTAAGTACTGTTACCTATTCTGATCAGTCAACTGTTCAATATCAATATGATTCTCTTGGCCAGTTAGTGAAAAAGATCAATCAAAAAGGAAATTCTACTCACTATGCGTATAATGATTATGGTTATGTAAAATCCTTAACCAATGCAGAAGATTATACTTATTTACAGGAAACAGACATTATTGGCAACCTTTTAAGTAAAACAGATCCAAAAGGTTTGACAACTACTTATGAATACAATCTGGATAATAAGGTAACCAAAGTTATTGATGCTGAAAACAATGAAGAACAATATCAATATAACAATCGAAAAGACCTAATCAAATATACAGATAAAAATGACAATGAATATCAATTTATTTATGACCGACGTCATAATCTAATTAAAGAAATCAATCCATTAGGTGAAACAGTTGAATATACCTATCAGGGTTATGGTAAAGTGACAAAAACAATCTTAAATGGAATCAATACAACAACCTATCACTATGATAATGTAGGAAACTTAAAATACAAAAGACAGGATGAAATGGACATTGAAATACATTATGACTACAATGCCAATGGACAGATCATCGGAATTACTGATCCCAATGGAGGATACACTCAATACCATTACAACAGTTTGGGATTGGTAGAATCAATAACTGATGCAGAAAATAACTCTGTCTATTTAACCTATGATCCAAATGGAAATTTAGAATCTTATACAGACCAATTAAACAACACTACTTATTATAATTATGACAGCTTGAACCAGTTAATCAAAACCATTGATCCCTACAGTAATGAAATAATCAGAAACTATGATAAAGCAGGCAACCTGGTTCAGATAACTGACAAAAACGGAAACACTAGCCAATATGTTTATGACAAACTTAATCAATTGACAAAAGCAATCAATCCTTTAGGTGATGAAAAAGAAATTACTTATGATAGTTCAGGTTTAGTAACTTCAATAATCGATTTTGAAGGACATACTACCTCTTATATCTATGACAGTTTAAACAGATTGATTAAAAAAATCAATCCATTAGATGACAGCAAAACTTATTCATATGACAAGGAAGGTAATCTTCTTTCAAAAACAAATGAACGCGGTAATACTGTCAACTTTGATTATGATAACTTAAACCGTTTAATCAAAGAAATTGATCCTTATGGTAATGAAACCTCATACCAGTATAATTATCTGGGAAAAATCACATCTGTTGCAGATGCACTAGGCCAAGAAAAACAATATATTTATGATGAGTTAGGTCAGATAACCCAATCAATCAATGAGCTTGGTTTTGCAAAAACCTATCACTATGATGCAAACGGCAATTTAACAGAAGTGATTGATGAAATCAGCAGAACTGAAAGTTATGTTTATGACAAATTGAATCAATTAATCAGTAAAACCAATAATAATGGTGAAACCTATAGCTACCAATATGATGAGGCTGGCAATCTGGCAGCAGAAGTTGATGCAAAAAATCAGACACATCAATATGAGTATGACAGTTTAAACCAGTTAATCAAAGAGATCAATCGAGCAGGTACAGAACAGGCTTATCAATATGATGCTAACAGCAACCTAATCTCAAAAACAGATTTTAATGCTCAGCAAACAACTTATGTATATGATGCTTTGAACCAATTAAAAGAAGTTCAATACTATGATGGAACCAGCAAAACTTTTTCTTATAATAAAAATGGCCAGATAACAAAAGCGCAAAATAATCAATCTGATTTAGAAATGGATTATGATCCATTAGGAAGATTGATCCAATACAGAGATCTGTTACTAGATCAAACAGTAGGTTATCAATATGACCAGGCTGGCAATAAAACTCAGCTCCATTATCTTCATGATAAGAGAAAGATTAACTATACTTATGGAAAAAACAATGAATTATTAACAGTTTCTGATAGTGATTCTCAAACAACATCTTTTGAATATGACCAGCTAATGCGGGAAATCAAACAGCGAATGCCGGAAAATCAAATTAGGGAAACGGTTTATGATCCAGCCGGCAGAGTTACCATGATTCGTAACTATACCCAAAAGAAACATCATCATAAAAAGGAAATCCGTTCAATTGCTTATTTCTATAACAAAGCAGGTGAACAAACCTACCAATTAGATGAAAAGGGCAATATTACTTCCTATACTTATGACAATGCAGGCCGCTTGAGTGATGCTTATTACTCCTATTTTAGCGATAAAAAAATCCTGGATTTTGAAGAACGCTTAAGTCTGGGATTATTCCCTGAGTTGATCACAAAATCATCTGAAAAGGATAAGAAACACAAGGGAAAGCATGATGATTGGGATGATGACGATGATAATAGAATCAAAGTTGTCTTACAAATCAATGAATCAATGAGAAAAAAACATCACCAGGATGACGATGAGGATGATAAAAAACATTCCTTATCTCACCTGGTGAAAAAAAGCCTCCACAAGTATAAAGACTTTTATCAAGAAATCAAGGGAATTAAAAAGATAAAAGGCCAATGGCAAATCATCCAGGAAGACGGGGCCACTGAGTTTGTTCAGGAATTACAGATTGATACAACAATTGAAGAGCAAATAAAATCAGCATATCGAGATATGAAAGGCAGATCTAAATATCTGGACACCACCCCTTATGTATGGCACGAACAATTTAAGTATGATGCTAACGGCAACAGAATATCCAAAGCCAATGGCTGGGGAAAAATTGATTATACCTATGATGCAACAGACAGTATTGCAGCAGCAGGAAACCGTCAGTACCAGCATGATGCCAACGGCAATCTGATCCAGGAAGTATTGGGTTTAACAGAAGGAACTTATACTTATAATCCAGAAAATAGAGCAACTACAATTAACAGTCAGACTGATCTATTTTTTTCAAATGATTATTATGCTGGTAATTTAGAGTATAGCTATGATGCCTTTGGCAGAAGAAACAGCAGATCATCAGAAAGTTTTTATAAAAAGCATAAACACGATGACGATGATGATGAAGGCCATCGAAAAAACCAGACCCATGTGAGCTATCTCTATGAAGGCCTCAGTTTAAACTATCTAGCTGAAATCGACCACCACAGATCCAAAAACCGATCCAAAAGCAAAACCTATCTTACCGAATATATTTACGGCAATGCTAAATTAATCAGCAGAGAAAAAGTAAAGTTTGACAATTACCGCAACCGAGTGTATGATTATGATAAAAGCTATTATACCCATGATAAATTAGGCTCAGTCATTGCCGTAACCAGCCATAAAGGCAGTGTTAAGCAGAAAGTTTACTATGATGCCTTTGGAACCATCATCCAATCCCGAAACTATGGGGATGACGACGATGATGACTCCCTTCATCATCAAA
>JAKSBL010000439.1 GCA_022361115.1 Spirochaetota bacterium
ACGATTACAAATTGATTCATTTTGAATAGACCAAACACTAGTGTTTTTGAAATGGTTTTTAGGCAGGAACAGTTATCATGATAGCAAAATAGCCTGCATGCCCTAAATATTCTTCTTATTCAGGACTTGATTTAATGGGAATAACCAATGTTTTTTAAGAAAAAAATTGGATATTATTACCGGTATTACATAACAAAAAATTCCAATTAAAATAGAATTAATCAATGTATATAGATCAATTTTTGAATTGCTTTGTAAATAAATTTCCACACAAATAAAAAGGATTGAGTTTGCCAATAAATAGGGAAAAATTCTAATTAAAATATGATGAAACTTTAACGTAATACTTTGTAATGCCAATCTAAAAACCAATAAGGTTCTTATAAAAGCAATAAAAACAAAGGATAAGCAGAGGCCAACCATGCCAAACATTTTAACCGAAATGGTTCCAGTAATTACAAATAAAAATGAAACAAAAAAAAGTGATAACGTGTGGTTTTTATAGTCCCCTACTCCGATATTAAAAGATGCAAACCCTCCATTATATACTCCTAAAATCCGACCGATGCATAACAGTTGAAGAGGTACTATTGCCAAATTCCAATTGGTACCGAATAATACCGGGATAAAAATTGGTGCAGTGCATATCAAACCTATATAAAATGGTACGATGAATACAGTCTGAATTGTAACCATATTAATAAACCAATTATTCAATTGTTTTTGTTTTTTTTGCAAGTTGCTAAATGTCGAAAACATGACGCTATTTATTGGTTTTCCAAAACTCTCCATTGGTTTCTTGCTTAACTCAAATGCTTTATCAAAAGAACCCAACACGGTTTGATTCATATATAACCCTGTAAGAAAATGTAAATAGTATTGATTGATATAGACCAATTGTGCTCTCAGAAAACTCCAAAACCCAAATCCGTAAATCTGCTTCATTTCTTTGTGGGAATATTCAATTAAAGGAAACCAATTTGTTTTAAACGACAATAAAATTAATGATAAACCTTTTGATGCTAATCTGCTAAAAACAAGAGCCCAATATCCATAACCAAAAATTGCTAATAAAATTGCCACAGAATATCCCACTAAATTTTCAATAAAATGAATGCCTGATAGTTTTTTAAAGGCCATTTCCCTTTTTAGAAGAACTTCCATAATTCCTGAAAAAGAAGTAATAATAAAAAATACAGACAATAGCTTTAAAACACCTGCGCTTTCAGGCGAATTGAATAAATCGGCAATGGGATTTGAAAGTAATAATATTCCAATTGTAAATACCACGGAAACTGAAAAATCAACAAAAAAAACCGAATTTATTAATTTAGCGTTTACATTTTCCTTTTGCACCAAAGCACTTTTAAACCCAAAATTAGTTGCAATATTAGTGTAGTTAATAATTATTAATCCAATTGCGAATATCCCAAAATCCTTCGGGTCCAGTAACCTTGCTAATACAATTGAAAAAAAAACAGATTGAAATTGGATAAAAAATTTAGTGCCTGAATTCCATATCAATGATTTTTTTATATTCTTGTTTATTGAGTCGCTATTCTTGCTTTTGACATCATTCTTCATTATTTTTTATTAATTAGTGGGTGGAGAAAAAAGTACATTCACTTTTTTCACAGCTTTTGTAAAATTTAAGATTACATTTTTCTAATTTATTTTTTGCCCTAATTTTGGAATCTCACGAAACAACACAAAAACTATATTTTTTTGATTTTAAAAGATTCGGCATATTTTTCAAAACCTGTTTCTCTTCCGTTTCGTTTAGAATATAAATTCTATACGTTATATTTGTTTCAATCACAACCAAATGGAAAGGTCCCGTTGAATTAACTTTTCTGTTAATTTAATTTCCTCATAGAAATTTTCCTTTAACTCATTTAATTTTTCATTTGTTAAGCCTACTTGTTCAATTTGAACTGAATTAAATCTTGTTAACTTCTCTCTTAAAAAGCTTTTAATGTCTTTAGGTATTTTTTTATAAAAATTATCAACTATTTCAGGAGGATGATTTAACATCTTTTTCAAGGATTTAAAACGAGTCTTATGGTGATCTTTCCCTCTATTTTTTATTATGAAATCAGGGTCAAAATCATAATTAAGGCCTAAAAACGATAAAACCCCATTATAGACACCTTGTATGTCTTTTTTCAGGTCATCAAAAAGAATGATATGAATCTGATCTCTGCCGAACGCATCGTAATATCTTTTAATTTGATTATAGTACTTTGGAATATCAACGTAAACTAAACCAGCTGGAAAATGCGCTGTCGAATTTATGTGCTGCCCGTTACGTCTCTCATTTTCTAAATTAATAGCCCTATTAATATCTGCTATGTGTTCATTTCCGCTAAATAAAAATTGTTTATGCATCGAATTAATAAGCTCTGTGGGTTGTCGTAACATAATAATTATTTTCGAGTCAGGATTATATTCAAAAATTTCTTCTGCAGCAGATTTTGAAAACAGATACCAAACAGAGCCTTCTGCTATATATTTTTCACTTTTTACGTTCGTAAACAACTCCGTGTATTGCTCTAAAGTAGAAAAATTATTTTTCCACTTATGATTCAAATCTTTTCCAAAAAATAAAGGTTCTTTGGGCGAAGAAAAAAAAATTTCAT
>JAKSBL010000271.1 GCA_022361115.1 Spirochaetota bacterium
TCCCAGTCATCCCAGTCATCTTTTTCAGCAAAGGCAGACAGGGTTAAGAAAATTAAGCCTATAGATAAGATTTTATTCATATCAAAAGTCCATTTGATAAATTATTTAGTTAGATTTTTTATATACAATATGTTAACACTGGTCAATTTAGCACATAACTCTTTAAATTTCAACAATTTAGTTCAAAAAAAGGGGCTTTTTGCTAAATCTTCTCTTAATATCCCTTAAAAATGTTATGTGTATTTCCAGTATATTTTATCCTTTTTATCATTTCTAACTCTATAAATCTATAGGGACTTTCCCTGGTTTTACCCTTGGATTTAAACATTTTTGCAGCTTTTTAGCTATTTTTAAAGGGATTGCTCCTTGCCTGAATCATTTTTAGGCAGTCCTAAAAAGGTTTTTTCCCCTCCTGAAGAATGGATCAGCATTCCTGAAGGAGGTTAGCCTGTCCCTAAAGGTCTATGGCCGTTCCCTGAAAAATATTTGTCTGCTCCTTAAAGAAAAATAACTCAAACCTGGCTTTCATTTCCTTTATTGATATATTTTTTATAAACCCGTATTAAATTTAAATACTGGCTGTGTTCTCTGGTCTCATCAACAGCTGCTTTAAGATGCATATAAGCTTTGCTGCGAATGGTTTTTGCTTTTGCTTTCTAAAAATATACATTAATCATTTAAGGAAATTCAAAAAGACTATAAAAAGACTATGGTCATACCAAAAAACTCATCATCAACTGACTGCAATAGAGTCGCTTTTGTCCCTCGATCAAAGTTTTTCGCCCACTGTATTATTGGCTTGGGTAAAACTTTACTTAACTTACAGATAAAAAACCAAGCCTGTATTTTCACCTTGCATCATAAATAAACTGAATAAAAAAGAAAATTGTGATTGCCCCCCCAGTTATTCATCCATACCGGTTAATTATTCACATAACTGGCAGAATAATCTAACAGATAAGAATGGGGGTTACCTTGAACAGTTAATATTTCTATTTCAAAGAGAGTATAATCCTGGCCTTTAATCACATCTTCACTGGCATAACTGTGATTTCCTCCAATAATTTTGCCTTGCTCATCCAGAAGGACTCCCATAATATTAATATATTGTACCGGCCGTTCACCTGAATTTTCTATTTCTCCTTTAATCACATACCCAAAATACTTATCCTTTACCAGCTGGGTATTTCGGGTTTTCAAAGGGGGCCGTTTTTTTTCTATAAAAGGCACAGCTGGATTTACCTTTACTTCATAGCGGCTGTAAGGGGGCAATTTTTTCACATAAATCGACAGAGGTGTTTCCTCACCAGGCAGTAATACACTGCGAATGGAAAATCCATTTTTTACTGCAACTTTTTTATTGTCTTCAGAATAAAAGACCAAAGTCACAGAAGGCCGATCAATAGGCACTTTTCCAACGTTTTTATAAATGCCAAAAAAATACTGGGTTTCATTGCTGGTGGTAACAATGGAAATCTGATCAAATTCTCCCTTTGGTGCTGGCTGTGCTTTTTTATCCTGATAAACTGCAGCTGATTCTGCCTGCTGATCCATAAATTCATCATCTGAAGTGACTGAAGGGAACTCATCTAATCCCAGATCAATATTAATTTCTGGTATTTCTATCTTTTCCTCTTTCTGCACACTTTGGGGTAACACAAAAATAAAAACAAAAGCAAAGGGGAGAAAAAAAAGGAATAAAAAGAACACCACCCATATCTGAACAGCAGGCATGGCCCGTTTATTTTTTGCTTTGCCTTGCCGACCATCCACTAAAATGGTGGCTCCGCAATAGAGACATTGATATTCCTTTCTCGATATTTTTTTTATATTGGTATTTCCGCAACTGGAACAATGCAATTGTGATTTCATCCCCTGGCTCCTAAAAAATATTCTCTTTAAAAAAAAAAGAATAATTAAGTTTATGTTTGTTACCATTTATATGGTAGGAAATTTCAACCTAAAGGTCAATAGAAATATTATTTCCTATTTAACCCGATTGGCCTGGGTATACAACAGAGAGTGAATCAAACCATGTATTTTGAAGAACACATTAAAAATGATCCAGATTTAGCTAACTTCTTGAAGTGATTTTCATAGTTGATTCTCTAATAATCAACCGAGGTTCCAGCAGCAGATGAGTGAGTTCATCCCCTCTCTGAGCTATTCGATTCAGTAATAATTCCACAGATAGCTTTCCTATTTCCTGGATTGGCTGAGCAACACTGGTAATGGGTGGCCGTGATTCGATTGCTAAAAAAGTATTATCAAAACCAGCAACAGCAATATCATCTGGAATTGTAAATCCATGATCCTGCAAAACCCGGGTAGCCACAAAGGCAGAAATATCATTTAAAGCAAAAATTGCTTCAATCGATCCTTTCTTTCGATTTTGAAAAAATGTCTTTAAATTCTGATGGACTGTATGGGAGGAAAATTCATCATAAGCGGAACATTCGATTAAATGATCATCATTAAACTCAATTTTGTTTTTTTGTAAGACTCGGTTAAAACCAGTAAATTTACGGTCATCCTTTGTGCCTATTAAAGCAATTTTTGTAAATCCCAAATTGCAAAAATGCTGACCAATCAGCTCACCCCCTTTTTCATGAGAAACAGTTACTGAATCAAATCCTTCTAAATACCTGGTTAGCATAACAACGGGAAAATCTGATTTTTTTAAGGATTGAATGTGTTTTTCTGTCGGTTTTATTGGGACAATCAATAATCCATCAATTCTTCGGCTCTGCAAAGCAGCAATATCTTTTTTTTCCTTAAAAACATTTCCATCATTATTACAAAAAATAATGTTGTAACCATTTAAATAGGCTTCCAGCTCAACGACCTGTAATAATTCTGAAAAAAAAGGATTGGTAATATTAGGAATTACTACCCCAATGAGATAGGATTGATTTCTGACCAGACTTTGGGCTGTTAAATTGGGCTGGTAATTTAATTTTCGGATCCATTCCATTACTTTTTGCTTGGTCGCCTGACTGACCGTGGGACTGCCATTTACCACTCGTGAGACAGTTGCCTGAGAAACACCAGCTTTTTCCGCAACTTCATCCATTGTAATCATTGATCAATCCTTAAGGTAATGTATGCGTATTCATTATATCTTTCAGTGAATTTTTTGTCAAGTGTGTTTAATTTGCAACTGTATCAATGAAGTAATATCAAAACTCTTATTGTCTTAAGTTTTTCAAATAATCATTCGGTTTTTTCACTCTTTAAATTACTGAACCTGAAATCCTAATGTAAAAAATTTTAACACTTTCTTTTGAGTGTTAAATTTTGTTACACTTAATGTTCTTTTTCGCCTTTAATTTTACTTTCATTCCTTTTTCAGAGCTAACCTGCATAAATGAATTGGCATATTATTTGCTTATAACTCAAAAATAATAATACTGAAATCTCCTATATTTTTAGATGAAACTTATTTATAAAGTATCAGAAAATGATTAACTTACATATAATGAAAGAATTCTTTTTTAATTATTGGAGAACTCAAATCAAATGCAGAAAAACAGGAAAGGCAATATGAAGTATTTTTACCAGTTGTTACTTATTCTATCCATTCATTTCCTCGTCTTAGGAGAAGACGGATTGGAAAACCAGATACTAAATTTACCTGATTTTATTAGCGCTGCCAGTCAGAACAGTCATTTTGAGGAAATCCTCGCTGAAGAGTTAACTCTCCTTTATGGTGAAAAATTAAAAATTTCTCCGGGAAATTTTATTCTGGATATCAGCAGTGAATACTCTTTTAAATATGATGATACCTTTTTTCATGGACTGGGAGGGTCTATTCAACTCTCAAAATTATTTTCATATACTGGTACTACCCTGACGGGAAATTATTCTATAACACCCGTTCTATCAACCCCGGTAACAGCCGTAATAGAAAATTCAACTACACCGAATGGGATTAATTTTAATAATAATCTTTCTTCAAAAATACAATTCACCCTGGAACAAGCAATTGTAAAAAATGCTTTTGGCAGAATTTATCGGGTAGAAAAAAATATTGCCGGCCTGGAAAGTGAAGTGATTCGCCTTCAGATTATTGAAGCATATGAAGACTACCTGGCTAGTCTGATTAAAATTTATGTAGACTGGTTTACCACTTACAGCAACCTGGAAAATGCCAGACAAAACTTAACAGAAAAAAACCTTCTTTTAAAAAGTATCCAGAACAAGCAGCAATACTCGATTGCATCAGCGGCGGACGTAAGAAAAACGGAACTAGAGGTAATGTCTGCAGAAGAAAAGTTAATCCAGTATGAGCATGATTTTATTATCCAAACCTATTCCATCCGGCAATTAATCGGCAAACCAGAGCACCTGACGAATTTCATTCCCAGTTTGGATCTAAAATTTGTTGAAGTAGGAGATATGGAAGAAGCCTATCACCATTTTACTCAAGCTAGCCGGCTAGTAAAAATTTTTAAACTAAACAATCAAGCAGATGAATTAAACCAGAAAATTCTGATTAACCATCTTCTACCTGAGGTAGCATTAGAAACAGCCTATTCTTTTTCTGGGGATGATTTAGACTTTAAGGATAACTTAACACATGAATTTTCTGCCGGTATCAATGCTTCCTTTAATATTCCCCAACCTGGCTGGCTCTATTCCTTAAAAGAAAGTAAACAGAATCTGGAAAACGAAAAACTAAGTCAAAAAAACGATCTCCTCCAATATGAGGATGATTTTTTTCAACTCTATCAAAATCTTGTTTATGAGCAAAAAATGGTGACGAGCATGGATAAAAAACTCAATTTGTCTAATCAGGTAGTTGAAGATGAAGAAAAATCCTATAATCAGGGAAATTCAACCCTCAATAACCTGCTGAGCACTTATAATTCCCGTTCTACTTACCGGATTAACCAGGTGATTCATGGAGCAAACTATTTTAATTATTATATTAATTGGCTGAAACTCAACGATTTACTCATAAATAATGAAAAACAAGTACCTGAGGAGTTAAAAAAATGAAAAAAGTAATTGAGTTTTTCTCTAAAAATCATATTCTTACTAACTTTATCATGCTAGCTGTTTTTATTGGAGCTGCAATCTACTGGAACCAAACCAGCAAAGAAGCCATGCCAAATATTACCTTCGATTTTGTCCAGGTAACAGCCAGCTACTCAGGTGCCACCAGTGAAGAGGTGGAATACTTTATCACCAGAGAGCTTGAATCAGCCTGTGAAGGACTGGAAGGTATTGCAAATATCACCAGTACAACAAGACAAGGATCTGTTAGCATTCGTCTGGAACTGGATCCAGACTATCCGGATCGACAACAGCTGATTAGTGATATCGAAGACACTGTTGAAGGGGTCAACCTCCCCGATGATGTGGATACTCCCCAGATCAGAGAATTTAAATCCTCTCGTATGTCTATTATCCGATACTATTTTTATATTGACTCAACCCCTTTAATTAATAAAGCACAAAGAAAACTATTACAAAATACTGCTGATAATCTGGAAACCCGCCTGATGCGATTATCACCAGTTAGTGAAATATCGGTTTCCGGATATCTTAATAACTATATTGAAATCCAGCTATTGCCGGAAAAACTTCTGGAGTATAATCTATCTCTAATGGATGCTGTGAATTTTATCAGCAGTATCAATCTCAAACAACCTCTTGGCAACTTATCTGACCAGGGAAACACCAAAGTGCGGCTGGATGCTCAGGTCTATACACTGGAGCAAATTAAAAATACCGTCATAAAATCTAATTTTGAAGGAAAATCCTTTCGTATTCAAGATATTGCTAAGGTAGTAGAGGTATTTGCTGAACCCGATTCTATTTCTAAAATTAACGGTTATGAAGCAATTAGTATGACTGTCACCAAAACCACATCTGCTGGAATTATTGAAGCTGTAGATGAAGTGGAACAAGCTGTAGAGTACTATGCCAATACCTCCCTCAAAGATACAGGTATCAAAATTGTCCGCATGAGTGATCGTTCGCAAGAAGTTCGGAACCGGCTCTCGCTTATTTCCATGAATGGCTTAACTGGATTTATCCTGATTCTTTTTTTACTCTTTATCTTTTTGAATGCAAAA
The DNA here is from genome assembly GCA_022361115.1 of Spirochaetota bacterium. Taxonomy (GTDB): domain Bacteria; phylum Spirochaetota; class GWE2-31-10; order GWE2-31-10; family GWE2-31-10; genus JAKSBL01. The sequence continues at coordinate 6,084 of JAKSBL010000271.1, forward strand.
AGTGCCCTCTGGGTAGCCATGGGAATTCCCTTTACTTTTGGAATTACCATGATTGTTGCCTCCCTGATGGGATATTCCATCAATAATATTACATTAGCTGGTGTGATAATTGTGATGGGAATGATTGTTGATGATGCAATTGTAGTAGCTGAGAATATTTCACGTTTAAAAACACAAGGAATGCCCATCGGAGAAGCAGCTGTAAAAGGGACCTCAATGGTTCTCCTGCCAATCACAGCCAGTATTACGACTACCTGTGTAGCTTTTATTCCCCTTCTGTTTTTTGAAGGCCGTTATGGTATGATGCTGGTTTACATTCCGCCAATTGTTATTATTATGCTGCTGGCCAGCTTGTTTGAATCAGTTTTTATCCTCCCTTCTCATCTTCGACATCAAATGCCCCGCTGGATTCGAAATATTTTTTCTCTGGGAACGCTTCCTTTAATTGAAAAACATTATGCAAAAAAAAGAGCAAAAAGAACTGCCCAGGGCAAGTCACCAGATACAAACTGGTTTTTTTCAGTTGAAGCGGTTTTTGGTTCAATTTTACGTCAATTATTAAGGTTTAAGTTACTCATTATTCTCATCTTTATAGCTGCATTTACTTCTGCAGTTTATTACTTCTGGAACAATATGAAATTTGCCATGTTTCCCCAGGAAGAGTCTATAGAAATGCGGATCACCGGAAAAACCCCAAAAGGGACTACTAAATATCAGACTGAACTTGCTGTCCGTCAGATTGAGGAAGTGATCAATGAATATTTAGAAAATGAAGTGATTGCTTACCGGACTAGCATAGCAATGAGTCGCTGGGGTAATACAGCTAGTGAAAATGCCTTTAGTATCCACCTGGAACTCGTCACCATGCAAGAACGGGATAAAACGACTTCAGAAATTAGTCAGGAGATGCAAAGTAAAATAGACCAACTAAAAGGCTTTGATCTGGTAAGAGTCGGACAAACCCGTTTTGGCCAGTCCAGCGGCAGCCCTATTGAAATACAGATCAAAGAAAACAACAATGAAACCCGACAGCAGATTGCCCAGGATGTTTTAAGTTACTTACAAAGCATGCCCTCTTTAATCAATGCTGAAATTGAAGAAGAAATTTATGATAATGAATATCAACTGACTATTGACAAAAATCTCATTTCTCAATTGGGAATTAGTGCCGCCAATATATCCTCAACTTTAAAGTCTGTGTTAGAGGGTGAAAATATCTTTGATATCAGCACTCAGGATAGCGACCAGGAAGTGTACATCTCTGTTCCTGATCCAGACAAAGATTCTATTGAAAAATTACTAGCCTTACCAGTAGAAAATTCCAGTGGCTATTTGGTCCCTCTGAATAAGGTAATAAACTATACATTATCAAAAAGTGCCAGTTCCATAAAAAGGATTGAGGGAAAGAGAACGTTAAATGTCTATGCGGATTTAAATGAAGTAAAAAATGAAAAAGAACAAGCCAGTGGCAATTTCCCCTCTCCAGCTGACACAGCTTCATCACAAAAAAAACCGGATAATCAACAAATAAATTCACAAATTGATAAATCAAACCTGAAATTTGATCCTGCCGATATGACAGAAGAACAAAAGAAAAAATTTCAA
>JAKSBL010000105.1 GCA_022361115.1 Spirochaetota bacterium
CCATTGTTTTGGATTATCTTGCATTGAATGGAAAACCGGGTTTCAAGAGGTTGAGGTGGAATACTGATTCTTAGTTGATATTTTCTAGACAGATTGGACTGAGTAAACCTGAGTCTCAAGGAGTTATAAGCAGATTCTGTTAATAAAGATTCCGTCTTAGATACCTGCTGCTGCTGTAAAAAACGAAATAATGACTGAAAAAGATTTAGCAGGTTTCTTAATTCCGGATCAAGAATATCTTCAGGTATAAATTGCCCAATATCTTTATCCCCAGAGGTAACTGTTTGTCTACCCAGGGGATTTTCCCAGCTGGCAGGAGAAAAACTATCAGTATAACTAATATCTTCAGCCAGTTCTTCAAATTCTTTAGCTTCTTCCTTACAGGAGAATAATCCAAAAATCAAAATTAATGATAAAAGGATATTTAATTTAGGCACTTCTTTCCTCATTAATTTAGTTATACCTAAAAACACAGGAATTAGCAATGGAATTATAATAATATTTCATTGTCAAGATGTTTTTTTTATTTGCATTTTTTACTAAAAAGTAATATCTTCTATGACAATACTGGATTATCCTCCCATTTTTTTCATATTCCAGGGCAAGGAAAATCAAAACAGGCAGGTATATCATGCATATAGATCTAATAAATTGGCTGGTCATTCCATTATTAATAGCTTTGGCAAGGACAGTGGATGTTTCTATTGGTACAGTCAGAATCATTTTTGTTTCCCGAGGCATGGAAAAGATTGCTGCCTTTTTAGGTTTTTTTGAAATCATTATCTGGTTAATTGCTATCACACAGGTAATGAATAATCTAACAAATGTAGCCTGCTACATAGGCTATGGTTTTGGATTTGCTATGGGTAATGTGATTGGCATTACTATTGAAAAAAAACTGGCCCTGGGAATGCAGATTTTTCGGATCATAACCAGTAATCAATTAGAAACACTGCAAATGGCTTTAAGAGATGAAGGGTATGGAGTCACAACTGTGGATGCTCATGGTGCGAAAACCCCTGTTAAAATTATTTACACAGTCTGTAAACGGAAAGATTCTCCCCATATCATGAATTTAATCAATACGCTGGATCCTCAATGTTTTGTTACAGTACAAGATATTCGATCTGGCCATCTCGGTTTTGCAAAAAATAAAAATTTGTTCTTTTCTAAAATAAAGAAAAAATAATCTGTAACCATTAAACAGAATCACTTAAATATGGTTAAAAAAATGAGGTAAAACAGGGTGAAAAAAAAAATAGAAATTACAGTAAAATATGATTTATTAACCTTATTAGATAAGGAAGACATCTTCTTTCCAGAGTTAACAGATAAAAAGGAACTATTAGATTATTGTGTGGCTCATCTATCAAAAGATGATTGTGCTAATCTAACAATGGTTAAAGAATTAATTCACAAAAGAGAAGAACTCATGTCTACTGGCATTGGCTATGGTATTGCTTTTCCCCACATCCGAAATAAAAGCATTAATAGACTCACTATAAAATTAGCCCTGATCAAAAAAGGGATTGATTGGGAAGCATTTGATGGAATGCCTGTTCACATTATTTTTTTCTTTATTATCCCAGAAAAACATTATGCTAATTATCTCACTCTGATTGCCAAGATCAGCTCCATCTTTAAAGAAGAAAAAAACAGGAAGCAGATTATTCAATATGAAACTCCAGAAGAAGTGCTAAAATTTTTAGCTGAAAAAATGTTATAATATTAAATTGACCAGCCCCTATTTTTATGGTAATAATTTTTATTAACAATGGCCCAGTAGCTCAGGGGATAGAGCAGTAGTTTCCTAAACTATTAGTCGGACGTTCGATTCGTCTCTGGGTCATTTTCTTTCTTTACTTCTCTCCTGGGGAATCCTCTTTAAAAAGGGTCCCCGGTTAAACAATCGAATTCAATTTAAAAAGGTGTATGAGTATTATGGAAATTAATGAAGCATTTATTGACAGTTTGGCAGTAGACCAGAAACTGATTATTAATAAAATTGTAAATGACCTTTCTATTCCGAGTCGTAATGTAGAACCTACAGTCAATCTTTTAAAGGACGATAATAGTATCCCATTTATCTCCCGTTACCGAAAAGAAATGACTGGTTCTTTAGATGAAGTTCAGGTCAGGGATATTTCTCACAAATTGAGTTATTATGAAAATCTGGAAAACAGAAAAATCGAAGTGATTAAAGCAATATTTAACCAGGGTAAACTGACTGAACCTTTGCTTGCTAACATTGCCAAAGCACAGACATTAGTTGAAGTGGAAGACCTCTATGCCCCATATAAAAGAAAGAAAAAAACCAGAGGTATGATTGCCATTGAAAAAGGCTTGGAAGGTTTAGCAGATATCATGGAAAAGGAAAAAGACCAGGCCATTGAAACAGTTGCAAATGACTATATTGATGAAGAAAAAGGGGTAGCTTCTGTAGAAGAAGCTTTAACTGGTGCCCAAGATATTTTAGCAGAAAGAATTGCCCATGATCTGGATCATCGTAAAATAATTAAAGACTATATGATGAAAAATGGTAACTTTATGGTAAAAGGCTTAAAAGATGCTGATACCAGTGTTTATAAAATGTACTATGATTATTCTGAACCACTTAACAGCATTAAAGCTCACAGAGTCTTAGCGATTAACCGGGGTGAAAGAGAAAAAGAACTGGAAGTTAAAATCGATTATGATGAAGCTAATTGTCTAATTTATTTTAGTAATCAGTTTGAAATTAATAATGATTACTATAAATTTGCCATTGAAGATGGTTTAAAACGTTTACTTCTGCCGGCTGTTATCCGGGAAATTCGGACTGATCAGACAGATAATGCTGATGGTCATGGTATAAAAGTTTTTTCAGATAATTTAAGTAATTTATTATTACAACCACCAATTAAAAAAACAACTGTTTTAGGAATCGATCCAGGTATCCGAACCGGAACCAAAGCTGCTGCAGTTGATCAAACAGGAAAATTTTTAGGATATTTTACTTTCTTTCAAAAGGATGAACAAAAGAGTAAACAGATTATTGCAGAAAACATCACTAAATATAAAATTGAACTGGTTGCAATTGGCAATGGTACAGGCTCACATGAAGTCCAGCAACTAGTAGCAGAATGTATTAATGAATACAAACTGCCTCTTCAATATACTATTGTAAGTGAAGATGGAGCCAGTGTGTATTCAGCTAGTGATACTGCCCGGGAAGAGTTCCCTGATCTGGATCTTACCATCCGTGGTGCAATATCCATTGCCCGAAGATTACAGGACCCTCTGGCTGAGCTGGTTAAAATTGATCCAAAATCTATTGGCGTAGGATTATATCAGCACGATGTAAATCAATCCCGATTATCAGATACTCTAGATGAAACAGTAGAATCAGTAGTAAATAATGTTGGAGTAAACATCAATACTGCTAGTTTTTCTCTTTTAAAATATGTTTCCGGCATAACCAGCCGTATAGCAAAACACATTGTTAAATTCAGAGAGGATAATGGTATCATTAAAAACCGAAGTAGTTTAAAAGATATATCTGGAATTGGAGATAAGGTATTTGAACAAGCCGCTGGATTCTTAAAAATTCCTGAAAGTTCAGACCCCCTGGATAATACCTGGGTTCATCCAGAGAACTACGATGTAGCCCGAGAAATCTATCAAACACTGCAGACTAAAAAGAATTTGACGGATAATGATAAGAAGCAATTGTCTGACAAATTTGATGTAGGATTAACCACCATTGATGATATCATTGAAGAGTTAAACAAACCCAATCGGGATCCTCGTGATGATTATCCTCAACCTATCATGCAAAAAGGTGTCATTAATTTTGAGGATTTAAAAGCAGGTATGAAAGTAACCGGAAAAGTGAAAAATGTTGTTGATTTTGGAGCATTTGTGGATATCGGTATAAAAGAAACTGCCCTTCTCCATATTTCTGAAATGGGAGACCAGTACATCAAAAGCCCTCATGAAGTTATGAAAGTAGGAGATGTTAAAGAGTTTAAAATTATTGAAATAGATACAATCCGCAAAAGAATTTCATTATCTTTAAGAAGCGGACAACCAGTCCAAAAAAATACTCAAAAACCAAAAAAGAAAAAATTTGATTATTCCAGTTATATTATTTCTTAATTTGGGAATTCTTAAATTAAAATAAATGGAATTGCACATGAAGTTACTCAAATTCACAGATTCATCTTTTAAACAACAATTATCAGATATCTTCCAACAAGAAGAGCAGAGGGATCATACTGTAGAATCAGTGGTTTTAGATATTGAACAAAACATACGAAAGCGAGGCTTTGCTGCTTTAGCTGATTATTCTAAAAAATTTGATCAATATCAGCTAACTCAAGACAATTTCAGAGTAACTCAAACAGAAATTGACCAATTAGCAGCAAAAATTTCTCCCCAATTAGATGAAGCTTTACAAACTGCTATTGAACGAATCAAGAACTTTCACCAGTTACAAAAACAACAAGATTTTACTCATACCGATTTAGAAGGCAATCAAATGGGTCAGAAAGTTTTACCCCTGGACTCAGTTGCAATTTATGTTCCTGGTGGACGAGCATTATACCCTTCTTCAATCTATATGAGTGCTGTTCCAGCTCAAATTGCTGGAGTAAAAAGGATTGTTTTGTTATCTCCTCCCAATACCTTTGAAAACTCTCCGGAAGTTGCCCGATTAATTCAATTGCTTCAAATTGACGAGGTTTATCGAGTAGGAGGAGCTCAAGCAATTTTTGCAGCTGTTTATGGAGTCAAAGGATTTTCACCTGTTGACAAAATTGTGGGACCAGGGAACGCTTATGTTGCTAAAGCAAAACAAGTTGCTTATGGTAAAGTGGATATCGATATGATTGCCGGCCCTTCAGAAATACTGGTTATAGCAGATACTCACGACCAAAAAGATATTCCTGTCATTGCAGCGGATCTATTAAGTCAGGCAGAACACGATCCAGTAGCCCGTCCTCTAGTTGTCGGTTATGATGAAAATTACTTAAAAGAGATAAGAGCCAGCCTGATCGAACAAGCGAATCAATTACCAGATAATCTTAAAAACAATGCCCTCTCTTCTATCAATCATTGTGGTTTAATGATCCAGTGCCCTTCACAAAAAGAGTGTATTGAAGTCGCTAACCTATTAGCAGCAGAGCATTTAGAAATTTATTCTGACGATCCCTATCCTGTTTTAGAGCAAATTAGACATGCAGGATCTGTTTTTATAGGTAAATATACACCAGAAAGTGTGGGTGATTATTTAGGCGGTCCAAACCATGTCCTCCCCACTTCTGGTACAGCACGCTTTTCCTCTCCTTTGGGAGTTTATGACTTTCAAAAAAGGATCAGCTGGATCGAATTTCAAAAAAATTCTTTGGAAAAATACCAAAATTCTATTACATCACTGGCTAGATCAGAAAGGCTGGAAGCTCATGCTAAAAGCGTGGAATCCCGTTTTAAGAAACCATGAGTTCCAATCGCTATTTTGAGTGCCAGGCACTCATTCTTAAGGTAAAACCTTTTGGTGAAATCCACAAAATAGTTACCATGCTTTCACCAGAGTTCGGTATGATAGATGCAGTTGCTTATGGAGCACAGCGTCCAAAAAGCCGTTTTTGTAGTTCAATTAGGCTTTTTCATCAGTTAAAAGCCAAACTCTATAAATCACCTCGTAATGACTTTTTTAAGTTTGAAGAAATCTTAACGGTTTACTCCTGTCCGATTATTGAGAAG
>JAKSBL010000236.1 GCA_022361115.1 Spirochaetota bacterium
ATATTTTAATAAAATATAATAAGCCAATTTTGATTAATGATAACAGCTAGAAAAGTAATACTGCAAAAATGAAATTGTTTAATAAAATACTTTTTTTCTTTATTTTTGTTATTAGTCTGCAAACTATCTTAACAACCATTTTTTTTACAAATATTGTTAAAAGAAATAACACTAAAGAACTACAAGATCAATTACAAAAGGATGCAAATGAGTTAAAAAATAATTTCTTCTCCTGGAAACGGTTAATCTGGAAAATGTTGATCGAATCGGCTCAGGATGAAGAAATTAGTAATAATATTTTAAACCAGGCATCTGATCATGCTATAAATATTTTAATGCAGTTATTAAAAACAAAATATGAACAATCCCCCATTAGTTGTATTGGCATTAAATATAATAATAGCCTCTTAGATATCCAAGAGATACAAAACAATAAAATCAATTATTCTGATCTTTATCAATTAAATTACCATTTTAATCGGGTCTACCCTTATGAAAATAATGATCACCCCTATATTGAACTTAAATTAATCAATAGTAAAATTTACATCATTGGTAGTATTCGATTGGTTGTGACTCCATCGGATTTCTTTGATTTATTTTTTATTAAAGTCATTGATCAGCAATATAACAACTATTTTAGTTTAAACAAGAAATCCATTTTTACTTTTCATTCTGAAGATGAATATATTTTAGGAAATAGTAGTGAAGAATTAACCAATGAACTCACATCAATATTGCAAAAAACCCAGCAACACAATATTTACAATCAAATTACCAATATAAAAATAAAAAATACTCATTATCTTTTTGAGATACACAACATGCATTTTATCTTGCATCATGATCATAGAAGTAATTTAAAATTACTAACCTTAATATCAACAGAAGAGAGCGAAAAAAGACTCTTAAAAATAACCAGAGTCGTCCTTTATGTATCCTTCTTCAGTGCAGTTTTTTCTTTAATACTGAGCTTTTTTTTATCTACCAATATTACTAAACCCATTAAGCAACTGGTGAGTGCCATGCACAATATTAAAAATGGCATATTTAATGTAAAAATTGAT
>JAKSBL010000212.1 GCA_022361115.1 Spirochaetota bacterium
AAAAGTTTTTTTAAAAATTAGTTTTGCTTTACTTGTTATAGGAACAGGGATTGGACTGCGGTTTTTATTTGACTTTATATCTGGAGATGGAGAGGGACATATTCAATCTTTAATTTTAGCTTCAATTATTATTTCCGCAAGTTTTCAATTAGGACTTTTTGGTTTACTGGCCGATGCAATATCAGCAAATCGAAAAATTAATGAAGAATTATTATATCGTATGAAAAAAATTCAATATGATCAATTAAATGCAAAAAAAGAAAACCTCTATTTAGTTGATGACTTACTTTTAACTGATCGAGAGAAGCAATTAAAAGATAAGTAAGATTTTATTTCAGTATTATAAATTTTTGCAAACTGAATTGTTTTCTCAATAAAATTTTATTATACTTTTAATTAATATGATAAAAAGTCAACTTACTGATCCTTTTTATACAAATATTCAGCCTATTAATGATTTTCATCAAATCTATGATGAATCCTTATATTATCCTTTGCCGGATAATTGGTATATCATTATCACTGACATTATCCAGTCAACTAAAGCAGTGGATGCTGGCAAATATAAAGAAGTAAATATTGCTGGTAGTTTAGGAATAATGGCGATTTCCAATATTGTTCATTCCATGAATTTTCCCTATATTTTTGGTGGTGATGGGATGACCTATCTTATTCCGGAATCGCTCTATCAATCTGTTTGCGACATATTACTTGACACCAAACACACAGTCAAAAATATTTATGATTTAGATTTAAGAGTTGGTATGGTGAAAATGGATTGGTTAAGGAATAATGGATATGAGATCAAAGTTGCTAAGTACCAGGCATCGCAGCGTTATCAGCAGGCTTTGCTTACTGGCAATGGTTTGGAGTATGCTGAAAGATTAGTAAAAGCAAAAATGAGCCATAATCCTTATTTGATCCCAGATGATCATCAAGTAAAAATTAAAGCTGATTTTGACGGTTTTTCCTGTCGCTGGAAAAATATTCCCAGCCATAA
>JAKSBL010000624.1 GCA_022361115.1 Spirochaetota bacterium
CAAAACAGATTAGCTTCAATTTACAATCAATTTCTCCGGCAAAATCAATCTCTTCCTGGGTAATTTGCTCAATCCCCTGGACAGCAAGATCAGAATAACGAATATCCAGGCCATAGATCAAACGGAGCAATATAACTAACTTATGTCCGGCATCTCCTCCACTAATATCCAATGTTGGATCTGCCTCAGCATAACCTGCTTCCTGTGCCTGTTTTAATGCTTCCTCAAAAGAAATTTGTTTATCTGTCATTTGAGATAAAATATAATTACTGGTTCCATTCAATATACCGGAAAAAGAAAAGACTTCTTCCTGGATAAAGTATTCAGTAATACTTTTAATAATTGGTATTGCTCCGCAAACTGCTCCTTCAAAACCAATAGCCACTTCATTATCCTGAATACTTTGAAATATCTGATGATGATACTCTGCCAGTAAAGCTTTGTTTGCTGTTACCAGGTGTTTTCCCGCTTTTATAATTCTTAACACCAAATCCAAAATAAAAGGATGACTTCCGCCAATTGTTTCAACAATCAGATCAATACTTGGGTCCTTTAATATCTCATCAATCAATTGATTAGCTTGCTCAGAAGACAATTCATCATCTTGGCCACAAAACAAACTTCGCTCAATATTATGCTTACCAGCGGCAACAGATGGATTTAAATCAACAATTTTTTTTAGATGAATTTGACAGCCAGTTTGATTGAAAATTTCTGATTTTTGATTTAACAATATAGTAGCAGTTCCACCACCAACAGTCCCACAACCCAAAATTGCAACATTTATTTCCTGCATGAATTTAATATCCTTAAATACTATTTATTATTTTTTATTAAATCTTAATATTAAGAGAAAAGTAGTTATAGTTTTAACAGAAATTTTACCATTTTGTCAATGAATTAATAATGAATAGTCTTGGTTTATAGTAAATTTGAAGCCAGCTCAGCTAATTCTGACCGCTCCCCTTTTTCCAAAGTAATATGGGCAAATAATTTCTGTCCCTTAAAACGATCAATTAGATAAATCAAACCATTTGACTTTGAGTCAAGATAAGGTGTATCAATCTGGTAGGGATCTCCAGTAAATATGATTTTAGACTTTTCTCCCACACGGGTAATGATAGTTTTAATTTCATGAGGTGTTAGGTTTTGGGCTTCATCTACAATGAAGTATATTTTATCCAGGGTTCGTCCTCTAATATATGCCAATGGTTCAATCACCAGTTTTTTATTCTCAGTCATTTCATTGAGACGAATAAAATTAGGATCATTTTCTCCAAATTGATTTTTTATGACTTTAAGATTGTCCCATAAAGGCTGCATATAGGGATTAAGTTTGGATTTGATATCCCCTGGCAGATAACCAATATCTTTATTTCCTAAAGGGATTACCGGCCTAGCCAGGAATATTTGTTTATAATCCTTTCTTTTCTCAATTGCACTGGCTAATGCTAACAAGGTTTTACCAGTACCTGCTTTACCGGAAAGGGCAACAATTGGAACTTCACTATTTAGAAGAGCATCCATGGAAAAAGCCTGCTCTGCATTACGAGGTTTTATACCATAAGCTAGTTTTTTATCCACTTTTAAAACTTTACGAGTAAAAGGGTTATAACGAACTAATACAGAATTATGAGGGGATTTTAAAATAAAATATTCATTAGCCACTAAATCTTCAATGGGTATAATAAAATCTTCAATATCTCTCTCATAGGGTTCTTGATAAAAACTATTTATTAACTCAGGATCAACATCTTCAATAGTTTTTTTCCCTTTATGAAGATCATCCACATTCCGGACAGTACCTGTTATATAATCTTCTGCCGGGATTCCAATTGCACGAGCCTTCATTCTCATGTTAATATCTTTGGTAATAATAACGACATTTTTTTGATTATACTTATGGATCAAATTGTATGCTAATGCTAAAATTCGATGATCAGCTGTTTTTTCTATAAAAAAGCTGTTGATCTCATCAGAATAATCATCACCAGCAATAATTCTAAACTTCCCTCTTCCTTCACCTAATTTTGAACCCTTTTGAAAATCCACATCAGGGGTATATAATTTATCTAAGATACGGGAAAATTCTCTAGCATGGAAATTTTTGAGATCATCACCTTTTTTAAAGCGATCAATTTCTTCTAAAACAACAATCGGTAAAATGATATTATTATCCTCAAAATTATAGATACAATGAGAATCATGTAATAATACATTTGTATCCAGAACAAAATTCTTAACTGCCATAAAAGCTCCTTAATTTTTTAAAAATAATCACTTAATGAAAGAAAAGGAATTCCAGTAGTGATTTTTCCTTGTATAATTTTTAATGATTTCATGATAATTTTTTTGCTGATTCTTGGGATATCATCAGGGGTATCAAAATAGATACGGCCACCTGCATTTGATGAATGGCCACCTGCACTTCCCAGTGTACCGACAATTTTTCGCAAAGTAAAACCAGCATCAATTCTTTTACGCTGGGAACGAAAAGACAGCAACATGGATTTATTATAAATTCCCATTACCAAAACAATATATGCTTTATTAAAACGAATCAAGAAATCTGCAATTTCTCCTATATAATCGGGATTTTTAATTTCCCCTAGACTAGATAAAACATAATCATCATAAATCACACTGTTTTCCATACCCTTATTCACATGAATATAGTAATCAAAAGGTAATTTTGGATTTTCTATGGAATAAAGTTTTTCTCGATTGATGTGTTTTGATAATTCTTCTAGAGTTTTAAAGTCAACTTTGTGAGCTTTTCTCCCCTCCCCTACCACATCTGTTTGAACTCCATAATACAAAGCAGTAGCAACATTCACAGTGGGTTTTAATTTTAATTCTTGTAAATAGTGATAGATAATTGAGGATGTTGATCCATAGTTTAATCGAATATCAAAAAATTTGCTTCTCGTTGAAACCTTGTGTTTGGGATGATGATCAAAAATCATTAGTGGAATAGTATCTTTACTCAAAGGATTATTACCTGTTCCAGGTTGTGTGTCCATCAATATAATTGGCTTTGTTACTTGTTCATCATCGGCAAGATTGACAATCGGGATATCTAATATATCAATCATCATTTTATTTTCAGCTCGGCCAATCACTCCACCGAAATAGATAGTAGATTTTTTTTGAAAATGTTTATTTAATAAAAAGTGCATACCATAGGCACTGCCTATGGCATCTGGATCAGGATTATAGTGAGGTATAATGGCAAAATCATCATACTCAGAAATAATCCGAATTAATTCTTCGACTATTTCGTCCATATCGACTCTTTGAAACTCATGAATATATCTTAAGTATAATTCATTTTTATTTAGAGTTATCATTTTACTATGATTTTTACAATAAATAAAGTATTTGTTTTCAATTTCCGATATTGTAAAAAATGAAAACAAAATTATTTTTAATACAGATTGTACAATTATTACTAACTCCTCTTCTTTTTAGTGATTTAATCATTGAATTTTCTCATTTAAAAAACTATTATCAGCTTTCTCCGGTTGAAAAAAAAGTGTACCCAATTGACTCATTTTTGGCATTAAAAGAGGTAGATGAAGAACTCATTCATCGTGTAATTCTCACAAGTATTGAAAAGAGTCGTTTAAAAGCGTTAAAATTTGTTGGAGATAATTATCAGTTTAACAATATTGAAATACAGCTCATTCATTCTGATACCTTTACCATAGCTGATTTAGTAAATTATTATTATATTACCTTCTCTATTGGAGAATACGACAGTGTTGTTTTGCATACTGCTTTAAATTTTGGAGAAAAACCATTTAATCGAATAGATATGATTGCCACATCTTATGCTGTAAAAGAATTACTAAGCCGACTAACTGGTAAATTAGAAGTAAAAAGTGACTTACCTTTAATTCTCTCGCCAGATCAGTATAACAATATTTTATTTCAAATACAAAATGAAGATCCACTACCAGTGATGAATACAGTTTTATTTACTGAAATTTTAAAGACCCTGGATGAAGAAAAACAACAACTTTTAAAAGATAGTTACTTAAAATATCAGGGAAATCCTTTCTATTATTTTAAGGCTGGGCTATCTTCAGAGCAAATTTACGCTGTCAAAGCAATTTTTAATAATTACAACAGTAACTTTATTCAGAGGATGTTTTATAGTAGAAACAACCTTTATCGTTTAAAAGCTTATTTAAAAAGTTATGATAAAGATTACCTAAGGAGTCTTTTAGATAGGCAAAGGTTTAATTATTATCAATCCATGGACAAAAGTGAAAAACATCAACTCTTAAAAAATTTTATCACTCTGTTAAAAAACCAAAACAAAATGGAACAACTTACGAATTTACAGAAATATATTGA
>JAKSBL010000603.1 GCA_022361115.1 Spirochaetota bacterium
AAAACCACATTGTGAGATGAATCAAATAAGGGTATATTCACACTCTTTAAAAATAACCATTCTTCAATTTCTGGATGTTGTTTAAAATTATTTATTAATTTTTCGTCCATATTTTATCCTAATAATTTGCTTATAGAAGTTATTTAGTTCTAATCCATTTCCCCACCGGGGGCGGGTAATTGCAATCGTATACTGAGTTCTATCCAATTATAAACAAGAAACAAATATTTTGTAACAATCAATCAAATAAAAAAGAACAAAACCGATGCAATTGCTTTTATGCTCAGTTATGTCCAATTTTGCGATTATAAATCAGAGAACACTATATCTTTCCCCATTAAATAAATTATCAATCCAATTTGGATTATAATCATCTTAATATAATAGAATTTTACAACAAATCAAAAAAATGTGTTGAAATAAAGATGTTTTGTCTATTTACATAAACCTAAAATCCAATTATCTTGTATATATAATAGTTAATAAGAATAAGTAATATTATAAATAAAAATAATTAAAAAGAAAATAGTTAGGAGGAAAAAAAAAAAAAAAATTGTAGTCATAAGTTTGGTTATTACAGGAGTTTTATTAATAATTGGCGGTTTTTTGGTATACAATGCTCTTCCTGGTTTTTTAGCAGATACGTTCCTCTATCCGTCAGAGCAGCCTTTTCCCAAAACACCTGTTGATTATGGATATAATTACAAAGATGTGGAATTTCCGGCAGCTGACGGCATTGTATTATCAGGCTGGTTATTGAATGAGCAAGCTGAAAAAGTAATCATTATGACCCACTTCGGATATGCAGCAAACCGCTTTGGTTATCAAACGAAGTACTTTAGAATAGTTAAGCCCTATGATAAAGAAATTGAATTTGTGAAAGTGGCCGGAAGGCTGGTTGAGGCCGGATATGCAGTCCTGATGTATGATCTGAGAAACCATGGTATAAGCGGAAAAACAGAAAAAGGTGTAGGTACAGGTGGTACTGAAGAATCAAGAGACGTTTTGGGGGCTGTAAAATTTATTGCCAATTATGAAGCAACAAAAGGAAAACCTGTAGGTCTATTGAGTTACTGTATGGGAGCAAATGCGACTACTATTGCCTTTGGGATGGATGCTGAATCATTCAAAGAATCAAATGTAAAAGCCCTGGTGGCTATGCAGCCTCTTACCAATTCTCTCTATTTAAAGACTTTAAATCTTCCTGGAAATATTTATAATAAAACGGCTAAACGTTTTACAGAAGTGTCGGGATATGATTTTCATGCTCCTGTAATACAAAACGTATCCAGCATCAATGTACCAACCCTATTGTGCCAGAGCCGAAAGGATCCAAATACTAATATGGATTTTATTAATGATTTTTTCAATGCGATTTCAACTGCAAAAGAGATGTACTGGCTGGAAGAACCAACTAATAGGTTTGACGGTTACAACTGGTTTTATGACAATCCGGAAAAAATGCTGGCCTGGTTTGACAAACATGTTGAATAGAATAGTGCTGATTAAAAAATTTATTATTGACAAAAGGCAGCTATTTTATAATTGTTATTAATGGAGGTAGAAGTGAAAGATATTATCAAAATCAGTGATATTTCTGAACTGCATAACAATTTGGGATATAATAAACCCTTGCATCCATTAATAACAATACTGGATGCATCAAAGATAATACCTACAGATGCCATGTTAAGTTATCGGATAGTTTTTGAATTATACTCCATTTCATTAAAATATGGTATCAATGGATTTAAATATGGTCGAAAAACATATGATTTTCAGGAAGGTTGCCTGGTTTTTACTGAACCAGGTCAGATAATTGAAATCCAGGAAATTGGAAGTCCGAACGAGTATGGCGGATGGATACTGTTTTTTCACTCTGATTTATTAAAAGGTAGTAATTTGGCAAAAGAGATAAACAATTACACTTTTTTTTCTTATGATGTTAATGAAGCTTTACATTTATCAGAAAAAGAAAAAAATA
>JAKSBL010000280.1 GCA_022361115.1 Spirochaetota bacterium
ATTGAGGATATAAATAATAAACGAAAGTCTTATATTACGAGAACTCAGAAAGATGGATATTATACTTTTTTTAACATTCCAGCTGGTACCTATCGCTTTAATACTTTTTTTTATCAAGAAACGAGAGCTACAACAGAAGTCAATATTGCTGGTAAAATTGAATTTGCTGATCCAATTGTTGTCAAACCACATACTTTTACAACTGTGAACAATATCCTTATTAAAACTGTTCCGGCTAAAGCACAGTTTATTAAAAAAGCAAAGTTTAATTATTACTATTCAGAAGAAGACGAAAAAAATCTTGAGCATTGGATTAAAAACCAAGATAAAAAAGAATGGTGGCAGGATTATCAATGGGTACGCTTAACACCGAAATCAATTGATGATTTTGAAAATATTGGTTTTGACCAGACCATTAAAAATTTTATTACGATTGCTGTTAAAGAAAAAGAGTCAGCTGATAATTTATTTGATCAAGGTGATTATTATATTGCGCTTTTAAAATATTATAATTATATTGATAATCTGTTTAAAGCTTATTATCATAATACAACTCGAGAAAAAGAATTACCAGAAGAAATAGTTACTATATATGATCTTTCAAAAACATTTGATGGTAATTTATCTGGAAACCATAAATTGTTATTAGTGGACTTAAGTGATTTTTATACGAAATCCATTAACAATGATGTTTTAAATCGTTCCTATCAAGATATATTTACTAAAGGATATGTTAATGAGTATATAATTCGGATTGATGGATTAGCTTCTTGGCTTGAGGAAAGAATATCCACTGATAACAAAAAATTATTAGAAAAACTGCAAATAACATCAGAAGAGAAACCAGAAGAATAAAGTAATAAATAAAAGAGGTTGTAGTAATTAACTAGCTTACTACAATCTCTTTTGCTATTTTTAATTAAATCACTAGTTAATGATCTTCACCTAATAATCTTAACCGGCCACTTTTCGTCTACTAGATCATAAGCATCAATAGCCATCTGTTGTTCTTCATCAGTCGGGATTACCATAATAGTAATGGGAGAGTAATCATGAGAAATAGAGCCGGTATTGCCGCCAATTTCCCTGTTTAATTCCTTATCCAGGTGAATTCCAAGATTTTGTAAATGCCGGCAGATCATCTGCCGTATAAACCAGCTGTTCTGGCCAACACCACCGGTAAAAATGAGAACATCCACTTTAATCATTAAGGCGCAATATGCTCCAATGTATTTTTTTATCCGGTATGTATAAATATCTAAAGTTAATTGTGCTTTTTTATCTCCATTTTGTGCTGCTTCTACAATATCTCTCATGTCATTGGTCTTTTCATATAAACCAAGAGCACCGCTTTTTTTATTCAAAATTTTATTAACCTCTTCAATACTGTAACCTTTATTAATGACTAAATAAGGAATAATAGCCGGATCAATATCCCCACTTCTCGTACCCATCATTAAACCTTCCAATGGTGTAAAGCCCATTGAGGTATCCACTGACTTGCCTTTTGAAATTGCAGTAATGGAGCAGCCATTACCTAGATGACAGCTGATCAGGTTCGTATTTTCCGCTGAGCGATTTAACAATTCTAAGGCTTTACTTGCTACATAGCGATGAGAGGTGCCATGAAAACCATAGCGCCGGATTTGATATTTTTCATACATTTCATTGGGTAAAGCATACCGAAAGGCCTGTTCTGGGATGGTTTGGTGAAAAGCAGTATCAAATGTTGCTGTTTGAGGAATACCAGGAAGTACTTCCATTGCTGAACGGATTCCCTGAACATTAGCTGGATTATGTAATGGAGCTAAATCAGCAAGGTCTTCAATGACTTGCAAAACATCCTGAGTGATAATCACTGAGTCACTATAGTGTTCGCCTCCATGAACAACCCGGTGAGCCACCACATCAATATCTTGAATGCTTTTTAAAATTCCCATTTTACTATCCAGCAGAGCTTCAATAACATATTGAAAAGCAGCTTTGTGATCAGACAGTAAAAGCCTGTCTTTCATTTCCCCTGAGTTTTTTTTCAGTTCCCTGCCGTCGCTGGTTTTCTGATAAATAAAGGCATTCTCAGTCTCACCAATTCGTTCCACATTACCTTTTGCCAGGTTTTCTTTTTGTGGCATTTTAAATAACTGATATTTTAAAGATGAAGATCCGCAATTGATGACCAGTATTGTTAAATTATTCACTCTTCTACTCCCTAATGATAATTACTTATACTTTAAATTATATAATATTAACATAGGATCTGAAAAGAAAAAATGATTTTTCTACTTTTTTCAAAAAA
>JAKSBL010000669.1 GCA_022361115.1 Spirochaetota bacterium
AGTGAAAAATCAACTAATTCTTTAAAAGTTTTAATTCTATCAAATGACATGAGTCCTCCTTATGGATGGTTAGAACCAGCTCTATTTAAGTATACCCTGATTATAAGCTCTTTATTTGATAAAATCAAGATATTGATAAAAAAGAATAAAAATAGTAAAATATGTGACCCAACAAAACCTTGCTTATCCAATAAAATTGGGCTATATTAAAGAGGTGTTGGCAAAAATAACCTTAACAATAATAAGCCTTATGTGTATTAGCCATAAATTGATATTTTTGCATTCCTAAAGATTGCATAGCAGTCTTCAGATTGACTACTGTAAAGAAACAGAAACTGTTTCATAGGTTTGCTTTTGCTTGTCCAGAGCAAAACAGCAAATGCTCGTCCAGGGCAATACAGTAAACACCAAAGAACCAAAGAGTGTGCTTTATTTTTGTAGTTATCTCTTAAGTAAAATTATTATTCATCAGGATTAATCATTGATTGCATTTATAAAAGGTATTCTTGAAAAAACAACTCTGGATTCTGTTATTGTTGATGTACAGGGAATAGGTTATGAAATTCATTGTTCTACTGCTGACATTGGTGCATTGGCTAATAAAGAAGGGCAGCCAGTGGCTTTATATACCCACTTAATTCATAAAGAAGACCAGATGCAGTTATTTGGATTTCTCCATATGGCTGGAAAACAAGGTTTTTTAAAATTATTAAAAGTATCTGGCATTGGAGCCCGGGTGGCTTTAAACATTTTATCACATTATGACAGTGAAACTTTATTTCATCATATACAGAAAGAAGATGTAGATGCTTTAACAAGAATTCCAGGTATTGGCCCAAAGTCAGCTAAAAAGATCATTTTTGATTTAAAAGGGGTGATCATCAGTGAACCAGCTGTAGAAGATCAGTTTCAGTCTGATTTAATATCAGCTTTTGTCAATCTTGGGTATAAAGAAAATGAAATCAAATCAGCACTAGAAAAAATGCCTTCATTAAGTAGAAATTTTGAAACAGATTTTAAAGGTTTGCTGAAAATCCTGGCAAAATCCGCTGTTTCCAAAAAAAGATAGTGGAGTGAGTTATTATGCAGGAAAACGATTTATTGGATAGTCAGGTTGGTCGGGATGATGATTATGAACAATCCTTAAGGCCCAAAAGACTGCAGGATTTTATTGGACAAAAAAATTTTATCAATAACCTTCAAGTATATATTGAGGCAGCGAAGCAACGTCAGGAACCACTGGACCACATTTTATTTTCCGGGCCACCGGGGCTGGGGAAAACAACCCTTTCTCATATCATATCCAATGAAATGAATGTAAATTTTAAATCAACCAGTGCTCCGATTCTGGAAAAAAGTGGCGATCTGGCAGCCATTCTCACCGATATTGAGGAAGGAGATATCTTTTTTATTGATGAAATTCATCGTTTAAAGAAAAATATTGAAGAAATCCTGTATTCAGCTATGGAAGACTTTACTATTGACCTGATTATTGGTCAGGGGCCTTCTGCAAAAACGATAAAAATCAACCTGGAACCTTTTACTTTAGTTGGTGCAACGACCCGTTCCGGTTTGATCTCTTCCCCATTGCATGCACGTTTTGGAATCAATGAAAAATTAGATTATTATACTTTAGAGGAAATGACCTACATCATTAAAAGATCTTCTTCTATCCTAAAAATCGAGATCGATGATCAAGCTGCAGTAATACTTGCACAAAGTTCTAGAGGAACTCCCCGGATAGCTAACCGTATACTACGAAGGGTGCGAGATTTTGCACAAATTGAAGGGCAAGGTAAAATTACTGAAAAAATCGCCTATCAGTCCCTACAAAGATTAAATATTGATAAAGAAGGTTTGAATAAAACAGATAAAAAGCTTTTGCAGGTGATTATTGATCATTATGATGGCGGCCCGGTGGGCTGTAAAACATTGGCCATCAGTTTAGGAGAAGAAGCTGAAACAATTGAAGAGGTTTATGAACCCTATTTAATTCAGAATGGATATTTAAAAAGAACCTTACGAGGAAGAATAGCTACAAAAAAAGCCTATCTCCATTTAGGATTAGAATTTCGTGAAAAAGCTGACTCTGAAAGAACTTTATTTGATTAATCAGGAAAAGAGAAGTTTATTAATGAAGCAATTAAGAAATCTAAAAATAATAACAAAAATTTTTTTATTACTGATTATTATCCTTTTTATTTCAGGGTGTCAGAAATATATTGAAAAAGCTGCCCGCTTTACCAGTCAATCCATGAAAATTCGAGTTAGGTTAAAACTGTCTGAAAAGATAAGAATCAAAATAGATCCCCATTTGATTGTAGAAGATACCATAACTCAAGAAAAATGGATTTTTTTAACATCTGATTATTTATATATTATTCAGAAATCAGAAGGCATTTTTATTAATGAAAAAAAAATAGAATCTCCTGTAACTATTTATTCAACAAAAAACCGTTTAATTCAGGTCAATGAAAGATTTTATCTAGGAGCAATCAAAGTTTTTCCTGCTGTTACTGGATTGTATTTAGTTAATTATTTACCTTTAGAAACCTATTTGCTTTCCGTTTTACCATCAGAGGTACCGGTCTCTTTTCATCCCGAGGCTTTAAAAGCCCAGGCAATTATTGCTAGAACATATTCGACTTACTTCATAAAAAAACACCAATATACCAGACATTATGATGTAGATGATACTGTTTCTTACCAGGTTTTTAATGGTTTTGATCAGGTTAAAAAAAGAAAATGGATAAAAAAAATCCTTGCAGCAGTCCAGGAAACAGAGGGCCAGGTTATCACCTATCAAAGTGAACCCATTATAGCTTATTTCCATTCTAACTCTGGCGGATATTTGATAAGTGCCGGAGATTATTTTGGTTCTTCTTCTGATCGACCTTATTTTCAAGCTAAAGAAGATCCATATTCTCTTGGATTTCCTGGAGCTACCTGGAAATACCAAATGCCGCTTAAAGATTTTAATAGCCAATTAGCTATTGATCACCCTGTACAATTTAAACTCAATGAAAAACAGTGGGTTCAAAGCGTCCTGCTGGATTCTAAAGAAATCACCCCAAAGCAAATACGACGTACTATCGGCTACCATTTATTAAAAAGTGAACGATTTGCAGTTAAGCAAAAGGACAACATGCTTTTTTTTCAAGGAATTGGCTATGGACATGGAGTGGGATTAAGTCAATGGGGAGCTCAAGGAATGGCACTAAAAGGCAATAAGGCCCAACAGATCATTGATTTTTATTATCCCGGAACCGTGATTAGTAATTTATACGACTAATGATGCAGTAGGAAAACATATGAAAACTGATTTTTTTGATTTTGATATTCCTCAGGAGTTGATTGCCCAGAAACCCGCTGCCCAAAGATCTGATTCCCGTCTATTGGTTTATTACCGGCAGGAAAATAAGATTATTGATAGCCAAGTTAAAAATATTACTGATTTTTTAGATAAAGATTATTTTTTAGTGTTTAATAATTCAAAAGTTGTACCCTCTAGAATGATGGTGAAAAAAAAGGAAACCCAGAGGCCAGGGGAGTTTCTGGTCTTAAAAATCAGAGATCCATTTTTAATTGAAGTGATTACTGATAAATCAAAAAAATACAAAACCGGTACTGAAGTCGTGTTGCCTGATCATACTGTTTGCGTGGTTTGTGAGGAATTAGATCAATTTACCCGATTAATAAAGGTTGATCAGCCTCTTTTTACCATAGATTATTTTAATCAATATGGCTTAATTCCCTTGCCTCCCTATATAAACAAAATTCCTGATCAGGAAGATAGAGAGCGTTATCAAACTGTTTATAGTAAATTATACGGTTCTGCCGCTGCTCCGACTGCGGGGTTGCATTTTGATGAAAAAATTTTTCAAAATCTAGCTGATCAGCAAATTGGTCATGCTTTTATTTCCCTTCATGTTGGACTGGGAACCTTCCAGCCCATTTATGCAGACAACATCTATGATCACAAAATCCATGCTGAGGATTTTATCATTTCTGAAGATAATGCTGATAAAATTAATCAGGCGATTGCCAAAGGCCGGAAAATCATTCCAGTCGGAACCACTTCACTACGAACTTTAGAAACAGTGATTCAAGATAAAAAAATTCAGCCAGGGGAAGGCACAAGCGAATTATATATTCATCCTGGTTATGAGTTTAAAATTGCTTCAGGATTATTTACGAACTTTCATACCCCCAAATCATCCTTAATGGTATTGGTTTCAACAATAGTCGGGTTAGAAAAAATTCATGAAATTTATCAACATGCTATTAATAAAAAGTATCGGTTTTTTAGTTATGGAGATGCAATGTTAATTTTATAAGGTTTTTGCTGGCATGATAGACAAAAACCTTATGTTTATCTTTTAGTTTGCTTCTTCTGTTTTTTCGGTAACAATGGTATCAATCAAAAAGATATTATCAGTAGTAGAAATTTCAAATTTTAACAGATTATTAGCTATTGGCAGGAAAAAGGGCAGATCCTTTTCAAATATAATGGTAATAGCATACCTTTCTTCATGAATCTGAGAAGAATCAACAATATAATTATGCTCAATTTGCTGATAGTACTCAGAAATCCAGAAATCTAATGTTTCTGCCATTTCTGCCCTGGAAATATAGAGATTTTCCTCAGTTAGTAATATTTGTTCAGCAAAATAGGACAGCACTGCCTCTTGGTTCTTCTTGTTTAAGTCTTTGATGAAATCATTCCAGAAAGTATAAATCATATCTTCCATATTCTCTAATTCAACCGGTTCCTCTTCTTGACTAACAGATTCAGTGGATTTTTCTTCAGCTGTCTCGGTTTCTGTATGCTCTTCCGTCTCAGTTATTGTAGTTTCATCTGGTTGTTTTTCTTCTGATTCAAACTCTTCAATTTCGGCCATTTCATGCTCATGCTCGGTTGTTTGTACTGGTTCATCCTGTGTAGCTGCCATGCTGCTATCTTCTTTTTGAGATTGGTCTTCTATTAGCTCTTCCTCTTCTTTTTCTTCTGATTCTGTTTTTTCAAAAAT
>JAKSBL010000487.1 GCA_022361115.1 Spirochaetota bacterium
AAAACCAATATCTCACTCTCATCATGCTCAATATCCGAATTAATAGAATAAATAAGAGAAACAATCAATACGTATAAAACATTAAAATAGCCGGATCAAAGTGACCCGGCTAATATATTTAACTTTATTGATTTAATTCTAATTATTTGTATTTACCCTTATATGAATCATTAATAAATTTATCATACTTGCCACTTTTCTTTAATTTAGCTAATCCCTTATCAAAAAGTCTAATCAGATCTGCATTACCGGATTTAGCTTTTGTTAAAATTAAATAATAATTTTCAGTATGATAAGGTTTTGGGTGGCTGGCAAATTTTTTGATCTCAGCTTTGCTGAAATTTCCATTGATCATTTCCCAACCAACATCTTTAGAAAGAGGATAAATATCAATTCTTCCACCTAACAGCTTTTTAAAATTAGATAAATCATTGGGCGCTTCTTCTCGTTTAAATTGTTGGGATATAGGATCATCATCAAAAGCATATTTATAACCTAAAGCAACTCCCATTTTATACTTGGTCAAATCTTTTAAAGTTTTCCAGTCAAATTTATTACCTTTAATGTAAAAGAAAACACTGTCTCCCCTGATAACAGGTTCACTGAAATAAAAATCTTTTTCTCTTTCGGCTGATTTTGTCCAAACTAGTGAACCATCATACTTACCGGATTTTGCATCTTCAAAAGCCCTTTTCCAGGGAACAAAAACATACTCAACTTTAACACCTTCTTGAGCAAAAGCTTCTGTTACAATATGAGAAGCTACACCATAATGTTTGAGGTGTTCTGATAAATAGGGTTCCCACTCACCATTGGTTAAGACAATCTTTTTCTGAGCACCTAAAAAACAAGTAAATAGTAAAATTAGAATTAATATAAATGTTAATTTTTTACTCATATAATTTCTCCTTAACTTTTCAAAAAAGTAAAAATACTATAATAATAGTAGGCTTTTTTGCAAAAAAATCAATAGAATACTGTATATTAATATTTATTAAAAAAATAGTGGCTTTTCATTATTATTTTTGCATGAAATTCTAACAAATTTTCTTTACTATTTTTTTGAAAGAGTTTCACAGGATGGGCACGGATAAGGCAGAAATAGTTTTATTTCAGATAAAAAAACCTTCTACAAAGGATTTTAAAAATAAATTTTGGTGGAATCTTGATGAACCAGTAAAAAATTTGAAAATAATTACAAGACCATAAAAGTTTTTATTTCTATCATTACAGTTAATATTTAACAAATTTTATAAAATACAGAATAAATACTATAGAAAACCATTTTTTTTTGAATTATTCCTAATAAATGGCTAAAATGATTAAGTATTTAACAATAAATAGTTATATTCAAAAAAATGCAATTTATACATTTATTAATTTTTAATAACATACCCTATTGACAGGATATCAAACTTGGTATATCATTTCTTGAGTTACTAATTGGATTTTAAATATAAATATGATTTTTGGGTTTTCTAATACTTCTAAAACTCTACTTGATTCTTTATCAATAATAAAACGACTGAATAATCATTCATATACAGCAAAAAAGACAACCTTCTTTCCTCGCCCAAAATGTCATTGTTTTAATGAAATAACTGATATGAACTTTTCTTTATAAAGTTTTGAAATAAAATTTCACAAACCATATTTCTTTAAACTGAAAATAGGTTGTGGGATTTTAAATATAGGAGGAGTGATATATGAGTGATTCTAGCAAATCAACAGGCATGCACATTGACAAAGCAGTATTTGTGCCTGCAACAGTAGTCACATTGGCATTAGGGCTACTATTTTTTATCTTTCCGGAGGGAAGTAACAAAATTTTAGGTCAAATTCATAAGTTTACCACTAATGAATTGGGCTGGTTTTTTCTACTGTTTACTTTCGCCATGTTAATTCTCTGTCTCTATTATGCTTTTTCCAAAATGGGAAATATCGTATTAGGTATTAAAGGGGAAAAACCACAATTTTCTAAATTTGTTTGGTTAGGAATGATCTTAACATCAGGAACCGGCGGTAGTTTACTCTATTTAGGTGCGATTGAGTGGATCTGGATTATGGGTGCACCTCCCTTTGGTGTAGAAGCTAATAGCCTGGATGCTGCTCGCTGGGCTTCTGCTTATGGTATGTTTCACTGGGGACCATCTGCATGGGCATTTTATATTGCAGTAGCAATTCCAATTGGCTATTTTTTCTTTGTGAAAAAAGAAAAAAATATGAAAATGAGTGAATATGCCCGTCCATTACTGGGAAAATGGTCTGATAATATACCTGGCCATATCTTAAACTTCCTTTATATTTTTGGCTTATTAGGTGGTGTGTTAACTTCATTAGCTCTAGGTACACCTGCTATTTCTAGCGGTTTTGCCCATATGTTTGGGCTATCAAAATCCAATGTAGCCATCGATATTATCGTTATTTTACTCTGGACATTTATTCCACTCTTAGGTTTAGTATTAGGACTGAAAAAAGGTATTGCCAAATTGAGTGATTGGAATATTAAGGGAGATATTGTTCTCTTATCAATCATCTTAATTTTCGGACCCACTTTTTTCATTTTAAACCAGTCTACCGATGCATTAGGTTTAATGTTACAAAATTTTACGTATATGAGTTTAACTACTGATATTATTCCTAAAAATGGGTTTCCACAAGGCTGGACCATTTTCTATTTTTCCTGGTGGGCTGTTTATGCTCTGCCATTTGGTCTTTTTATTGCTAAAATTTCCAAAGGAAGAACCATCCGTGAAGTGGTTGTTGGCGGCTTAACTGCCGGATCTTTAGGCTGTATGCTTTTCTATATGGTGCTTCCTAACTTTGGTATTCACTTACAATTAACTGGTAAAGCCGATCTAGTCAAAGCATTAAGTGAACAAGGCCGGGGCGGTGTTGTTATTGAAATGTTTCAACATGCACCAGGTGGATATTTTATGATAATCTTCTTTACAGTTATCTGTCTGCTTTCTTATATTACTGGTCACGCTGCAGTTGGTTATTCATTAGCTGCTGCTTCTGAGAAAAAACTAGCTCGAGACCAGGACCCTCAAAAATGGAACATGGCATTCTGGTTAGTTTTAGCTGGATTTGTTTCTTTAGGTCTTTATTTATTAAATCCAAGTGCGTTAAAACCATTACAAACTGTTTCTATTTTAACAGGTTTTCCAATCTGTTTTGCTATGGTTGTACTGATTTTAAGTTTTATGAAGCAGTTAAAAAAAGATTTCCCAGAAGGTATTCCAACACCTTCTCATGTTAGTGATAAAATCTATACAGAAGATGAAGAAAGCTAAAATCGCTTTATAAAATTCAATCACCTCAGGTATTCATTTAACTGAGGTGATTTTTTTATGAGATGTGAGGTAAATATATGCGTGAAGTTAAAGAAAATGTCGATTTAGTTGTCATTGGAGGGGGTACAGCTGGACATATAGCAGCCATTCAAGCTGCCAGAGAAGGGATAACCACATCCGTCATTGAAGCAGGAATGATGCTGGGCGGTACCATGACTGAAGGCGGAGTCTTTATGCCGAATCATTTTCATTCCACAGACCAACCCGTGGTTCAGGGAATACCCTGGGAGCTTTATCAAAAAAGTCATGAAATTGAAGGAATTCCCATCAAACCCAGTCATAAACGCCGTCCAGTTGATACTCCAGGATATTATAGTCATATCAATGTACCAATCTATGCAACTATTGCCGAACAAGCTTTATTAAAAGCTAAAGCAATCATTCATTACGGAGAATTTGTTGGTGAAGTTAAATCCGTTGGTGATCAATGGGAAGTAAAATCCTTTAGTAGAGGAATTATCAGAACAACTATTGCCAGGGAAATCATTGATGCTTCAGGTGATGCCGATGGAGCTCGGGCAATCGGATTAGAGGTAGAAAAAGCTCCAAAACGTCAACCAGGTACACTAGAATACCGAATTGAAGATATTGATATGCAGCAAGTATGGCAAGGCGAAGTACAGGCACTTTACGAAGATGCTATGAAAAAGGGTCGTTTACAAAAAGGGGATTGGGCTTACTTTGACACCTACCCTTTTCTCTGGTTATTACAAATGGGAGGGCATAATAGTACTCATATTTATGGCTGTGATACATCCGATGCAGATGGACAAACAGATGCTAATATTCGGGGACGAGAAGCAATGCTTCGTATGTATCAATTTATAAAAGAAGAAATCCCCGGAGCAGAACGGGCGGTTTTAAAAACCATGTATGCAAAAGCATTATCTAGGGAAGGATACCGAGTCATTGGAGAACACAGAATTACAACAGAAGAATTTATGAATGCCACTGCCTATCCTGACCAGGTTTGTCATGCTTTTAATTATATTGACTTACACAATGAAGATACAGGTTGTGATGAAATATTTCACCAATCAGAAAAAATGATTCCAAAAATACCTTTTCGTTCATTAATTCCAAAAGATTCATCTAGAATATTAGTTATTGGCAGGATCATTTCTTCAGACAGAAAATCTTTAGCTGGCTTGCGTGCCCAATGCACTTGTATGGCCATGGGTCAGGTAGCTGGTGCAGCAGCAGCATTAGGAATTAAAAGAAAAATCTCATCGCGGGAAGTGCCGGCAAAAGATATTGTCCAATTAACTGTTGATCATGGAGCAGTTCCTCTTTAATCAAAAACAGGTTAAAAGTCTCAATTCATGGATTGTATAAATTTAATCTTTTTTCATTTATCCATGTTTATGATGTTTGATTTTATGTTATAGTAGATTGTTAAGGTTTTAAAAAATCCTTTTATTTCTAAATGGTTTTAGGACAAATAATTATGAGTAAAAAAGAAATTATTGAAGAAAAAAGAACCACTCCAATCTTTGCAGAAACAGATGTATTGGTTGTCGGCAGTGGGCCAGCTGGTTTAGCCTGTGCATTAGCAGCAGCCAGGGCAGGTGCAAAAACCATGCTGGTTGAAAGATACGGATGTCTGGGCGGTAACATGACCCAGGTTGGTGTTGAGTCGTTTGCCTGGTACCGACATGAACATACCATTGATTGTGAAGGAATTGGTATTGAGTTTGAACAAAGGGCAATTAAAGAAGGAATTGCCAGAAAAGAACCTCAATCTGCTAGTCATGTGATTGATCCGGAAGGGTTTAAAGTTGTTGCAGATAAACTTGTCAGTGAATCTCATGTGGATGTTCTTTTACATTCATTGATGGTGGATGTGATTGTTGAAAACAATGTAATAAAAGGAATTATTACAGAAGGCAAGTCTGGCAGACAGGCAATCCTGGCTAAAAGAGTCATAGATTGTACTGGTGATGCTGATGTTGCTCATCGAGCAGGAGCACCATATACCATGCGCAAAAAAGCTGAACTAATGGGCGTCACTGTAATGTTTCACTGTGCAGGTGTTGATGCAAAAAAATTTCAGAAATATGTAGATGAAGAATTGAAACCAACCTATGCTGATTGGGGAAAAAACTGGACCATTGAAACTACCGGTAAAGAAGATAATCTTTTCAGCCCCTATTTAGAAGAAGTTTTTTCAAAAGCTCATGAAGAAGGAGTGATTCCTGGTGATGCCCAGGCAATTGCCGGTACTTGGAGTACTTTTACAGATGCCGGAGAAGCATGTGGCTTAAATGTTATTTATTCTTTTGGATATGATTGTACTGATGTAAGAGATTTAACTAAAGCCGAACAAGAAGGACGTCAGCAGGCTCTTTGGGCGATAGATGCTTTTCGACACTATATACCTGGTTTTGAGAATGCTAAATTAAGAAATTTTGGCATGACCTTGGGCACTAGAGAGTCTAGACAAATAGCTGGACGAACAAGAGTGAATAAAGAATATGTTTTAAATGAAGGCCGCTGTGATGATAGTGTTGGGATTTTTCCAGAATTTATTGATGGCAGTGGTTATCTGATTCTTCCATTAACCGGACGTTATTATCAAATTCCTTATGGTTGTCTTGTTCCAGAAAAAATCGAGAATTTATTAGTGGCAGGAAGGTGTATATCAGCTGATGTGATTGGACATACCTCAATGCGCAATATGATGTGTTGTACGGTAACTGGTCAGGCAGCGGGAGTGGCAGCTGCTGTTTCTTTAAAAGAAAATACTACAACTAGTATGATTGATATCAATAAACTGCAGCAAGCCTTAAAAAAACAAGGTGTAAAAATCGATTGAGTAGAATATTATTTAAATTCAAAACGAGGTTGGATCAAAATAAACCGGGAGGTCATCACATGAAAAAACTTATCTTTTTACTTTTTCTTATT
>JAKSBL010000701.1 GCA_022361115.1 Spirochaetota bacterium
TTTAAAGATTAGTGATTTTGAGACTCGTTTTTTTGAAGAGCTCCAAAAATAATAACAAGGATTTTCTTGAATGAAAGCAAATGAAGAGAAAATATTAAATTTTATCAATTCCCAAACTTCTCCTTTTACTCTCGATGAAGTTTTTGAAATAACTAAAATAAAAAAGAACAAACAACTAGAAAAAAATTTTTTAAGTTTTTTGCATTATTCTAATGATTTTATTGAAGACAATGATGTTTTCTATCCTAAATTAACTTTTCTTCCTGCATTTTCTCTCCGTATTCAATTAACCCCTTTTGAACTGGAAAATCAGTTATTTATATTGGGACACCGTATTATTCCATTTAATTTCGGTGGATTAAAAATTGAAAATATACAGTTGTTTCACAAAAGAAAACTATTAGAAAGAAAGATAAAAAAAATCCCTCTTGAAGAACTCATGATTTTTTATTCCTTACTGGATATAGAAAAATCTCCCTTTGTTCAAATTGATCTGCATCATGATCCCAAGCAATTAGTTCGTACAGTGACTTATAATCTTGGTGATTTTTTCAAGGAATATCAATTTCAACCAGAAGATGCTATTATTATAAGAGTTAAAGATATGGAAAAGGGAGAATATGTTTTAGAGTATGAGTCAGTTGATGTTCAAAAAGAAAATTTCCTGATAAATGATACGGTGAATCAAAAATTTTTTGAACAATTGAAGAAAGTAGTTAGCCAGCGCTTGATGTTTCCCAGTGTGGAAAAACAGCTTTTGTATACATTTTATCAGCTTGGAGTGGACAAAGCACAATATCCTTTTACCTCTGTTGGGCCACTTTTACGAAGTCAAAATGATATCATTTTAAATATGCTGCCTGATGGGACTAAGGTTTTTTTATTAAAAGGACAAAAATTAGAGGATCTTGGAATATTTCCTGATTTTGATGAAATTGAAAAAGAAATAGAAGAGAGTGAAATCGACCTGGATTCAATTGATGGAATCCTTCATTATCTGGGTAATACCAATACTGAAACAACTGTTCGAGCTTTTTTATATGTTCAAAATGCTTTTGGCAGTTATAATTATGAGGAAGTGATAGATTACCTTTTCCAGGATTGTCAGAAACCTTATTTTTATGATGACCTTGAGGAGGTTTTTAAGTTATTATTAGCTAAAACCAATACTGAGATACTTCAAATATATAAAAAACACCCCCCACTTTTACCTATCAATGTGACCCGAAAAAGTATTTTAAAGTGTTTATTAAAGATTTCCTGTTTCCTACGCTCATTAGACCACCAACAAATACCTTTAGCAAAACTTCCTAAAGAAGAGATGTATACTATTTCCAGTATTAATTCTAATTTGGATGAGATGTTGTATTTTTTGGAAAATCAAAAGAGTGAACCAAAGGATATAAAAGAAATTGAACACTTAAACAATACCATTAAACTTTTTTCAGAAAAATTACCTGAAATTTTTGAAT
This sequence comes from Spirochaetota bacterium, assembly GCA_022361115.1. Lineage (GTDB taxonomy): Bacteria > Spirochaetota > GWE2-31-10 > GWE2-31-10 > GWE2-31-10 > JAKSBL01. The sequence continues at coordinate 1,473 of JAKSBL010000701.1, forward strand.
CCATTCGGATGAAGATTAAAAATCAATAATAAAGGGCAAAAAGTAAGGTTTATTTTACATAATTGTCTTTAGTGTTATACAGTTTAGTGGTTTTGTGCTTTAGCCTATTGTTAAAATACCAGTGTTTTTTTAAACAGAAAAAAGGAAATTTTACTTAAAATAGATGTTGAGAATAAATATTATAAATTTGTAAAGAAATACTATTTTTTTTTGTTTTTTTAAAATATTTCATGGACAAAAGAACTTTTTTTCATTATATTGTGAAAACCACAAATATCAAAAAATAAACCGTACTATTAAAAATATAATGACATATTCGGTATATCAATCTTATTTCATCACCAATATTATTGCGGAGGAATCATGAAAGCCTTAGGAATCTGTTTAGGTGCTTCAACTATTACTTTTGCAGAAGTAGATAATAATCAAGGAAAAATATCTGTTGGGAAAGTTATTTCCCATTCACATGAGGGAAATGCCAAGGATGTATTTTTGCAAACCCTGGAAGAAATTACACCAGACCAATTTGATCAGATAACTGTAACTGGAAGGAAATTTCGAGAAAATGTTAATCTGACTACAATTACTGAACCTGAGGCTATCGAGTATTCTTTGGAATATCTAGGATTACAGAGAGGAGAATATAATGTTTTAGTCTCTGCTGGTGGTGAAACGACAATTGTTTATGAATTAGATGCTGATCACACCATTTCCCGGGTACATATTGGGAATAAATGTGCATCTGGCACTGGGGAATTTTTTCTCCAACAAATTCGCCGGATGGATCTCAATGCTGAAGATGCCATTGCTTTAGCAGAAGGAAAACACCCCCATCCAATTTCAGGACGGTGTTCTGTATTTTGTAAGTCTGATTGTACTCATGCCTTAAACCGCGGGGAGGAAAAAGGGGCAGTTGTGGGTGGTTTATGTAGAATGATTTCTGGTAAAATCACAGAACTGCTATCTTCTCTCAAGACTAAAAATGTCATTATGACTGGTGGTGTTTCCAAAAACAAGATAGTAATCAATTATTTAAAAGATCAGGTAGACAAACTCTTTATTCCAGACCAGGCAAATTATTTTGAAGCCCTAGGAGCAGCTATTTATGCTCTCCGTCATGAAACCAGTGATTTTCCTGGAATTGGTTCTGTTTATAATGAAGGAAAAAGTTCTTTTGAGTTTTTAAAGAAATTGGGAGATTTTGAGGACAAAGTGACATTCAAGTCCATGAAACATGGTCTGCCTGAAGATGATATGACCGCAGTATTAGGAGTTGATGTAGGTTCAACCACTACCAAAGCAGTACTGATCAATAAAGCTGATGATAAGATTGTTTCAGATATCTATTTAAGAACCAATGGAAACCCTGTTGAAGCAGCTCGAAATTGTTACCGGGCAATATCTGAACAATTAGGCAATAAAAAAGTCAGAATTGTAGGCTTGGGTGTGACAGGATCAGGTAGAAAAATTGTTGGATTACATGCTTTTTCTGATTCCATCTATAATGAAATTATCTGTCATGCCACTGCCAGTGTCTACTTTGATCCGGAAGTAGATACCATTTTTGAGATCGGTGGACAGGATGCGAAATATACCTATCTGGTGAATGGAGTTCCTGCAGATTATGCCATGAATGAAGCTTGTTCTGCTGGAACCGGGAGTTTTTTAGAAGAATCTGCCTTAGAAACCCTGGGTGTTAAAATGGAAGATATTTGATCTGCAGGATTCAAA
>JAKSBL010000602.1 GCA_022361115.1 Spirochaetota bacterium
CAAAATCATTCTTTTTTAGAAATTGGAATTGATGAATATCAAAAAGGCCAATATACATTTGCAATCAATAGTTTGAGGAAATTCATCCAGACTACTGATGATAATCATGCTAAGGCAAAAGCTTATTACTATCTAAGCCTTTCCTATTATTTTGAAGGAAATCAAAACTTTGCTTTAAGTTATCTCAATGAATTATCTACCAAGTATCGATTAAGCGAATATTCTACACAGGCTTTCTTCTGGAAAGGACTTATTTATCAGAATCAATTACAATGGGATAATGCAGAAGTTTCCTTTTTAAAATATGCCTCCCTTTTACCAAAATCAAAACTGGCTTCCCATGCCTTACTAGCAGCAGCTAATGCAGAGATGAAATTAGGAAAAGCTAATGAAGCAGAGAGAAACTTAACAAAACTCATGGATCAATATCCACAATCTGAAAAATTAGAAGAAGCCTCTGTTTTGTATCTTTACATTTTAAAAGAAAAAAAAGCTTATGAAAAAGCAGAAGATTTTCTGCAAAAATGGATCTCCGAACTGGGAGAAACAGGGGCGGATCATCCATATAAAGACCGCTTTTGGCTCTATGGAGCAGAAATTGCTCTTGAAAAAGGGGATTTATTTTATGCCAAAGCATTGCTAAAAAAGATTGATAATTATGCTGCCCAGAGCCCTTCCTCAGATATTGCACTATTAAGATTGTATGAAATTGAAGATCGTTTGCAACATCCTAAAGAAGCTCGTGCATATTTAATTCGCTTGATGAATGAATTTCCCGATTCGCAGTATATTGGAGATAGTACTTTTGCTCTGGGATTATTAGATTTTCAGGCAAATCACTTTACAGATGCTGTCGTTCATTTTAAACAGGTGCTGGAATATTTAGAAAAAAAGGCTTCTTCAGATAATATGGGAAAAAACGGACATCGGCAGCAATTAAAAAATCAAACTCAATATTATCTGGCCGAGACTTATTATCAAACCAATGATTTCGTGCGGGCAAAGGAGCTGTTTTCTCAAATACTCATTGATGGTAAATATCTAGTTAAAAAAACAGTTCTGCGTATGCTGGAAATTCTTTTTGAAGAATCAAATTTGGAACAATTATTGGCTTTGTCCAAAAAGTATGATCAGCTTTTATTAACGGATCAGCAATTGAAAAGCCGTTTTCTCCTTTATCTGGCAAAAATTTATTATTTAAATCAGCAGTTTGATGAATCACTAAATGCTTTAAGTAAAATTGAAGATCAGACTAATTTTGGCTATGCTTTAGCTCAAATCAAAGCAAAAAATTTAGTAAAGAAACAACAGTATACAGAGGCTATTGAGATTTTTAAAAACAGCCTTGAACATATCCCTTTTCAGCAAAAACCCTTTACTGCTTATCAAATATTATCCCTTTATTTTCAGACTGGTAAATATGAGTCAATGATTTCTTATTACAATATGATCAACACCTATGCTCAATATTTGAAGCCTGAAGAAAAAAACGAGTTAAAAATTAAGGCTGGTTATTTAACCGGAATTAGCCTTATGGAGCAAAAAAAATATCAACAAGGGATATCATTATTTCTGGAATTACAAAACAATGAAGAGGAAAATTTATCAAAAGATATCCAGACAATGATTTATCAATCCTATTATTATTTAGGCTGGATGTATTATAAAGCATCCCAATATGAAATGGCAAACAAGGCTTTTCTGCAGGCAGTTCAATTGGTTGAGGATGCCAAGATAAAAAAGGAAGCCCTTTATATGAATGGGTGGACCTATTATACCCAAAACCAATATCAGCAAGCAGGTCAAATTTTTCAGCAATTGTATAAACAGTATTATCCAGATGATATTGCGGTAAAAGCTTATTATCAATTAGGTAAAACATATACCAATATGGGGCAAAAGGATAAAGCCTTAACCATTTTTCGAGAGATTGCTTTAATGTGGCAGCAAAATTCTTATTCTGATGAAGCCTATTTTGAAATAATTAAAGAATCTTTATTAGCAAAAGAAATCACAAAAAGTAATCAGCATATTAAAGAATTTGCTAAGCTTTATGGTGAATCCCCTCTTTATCCTAACATCCTCTTATTTCAGGCGGAAACACTTCTGGAGTTAAATCGATATTCAGAGGCATTCTCTGTCTATCAATATTTACTAAATAAATTTCCTTCTCTTTCCAATAAAGACACAGCATTATATTGGTCTGGCTATAGTGCCTATCAAACCAGAGATTATCAAAGTGCTGAGGAGTCATTAAAAAAACTGATTCAACAGTTTGCTGGTTCCTCTTTTTATGCCAGCGCACTTCAAATATTACAGCAAATTTATCAACAGGAACAAAAATATAAAGATGAAAAAGGTATTTTGCTAAGGTTACAAGAAACAGAGCTTAAAAATGAAAAATATGCAGATCGAATACAGCAAATTGACTACATTGAACAAGGAATGGCCGAGACAGAGGCTCTTTACTATGGTGGTTATCTCAGTGGGGATCAAAAAGCAACTTTTCTTTTAGCAGATTATTATTATACCCAGCAAAAAAAGGCTAAAGCAATAGTTATTTTTAAAGATTTAGCTGCAAAAAGAAAAGGAATTTATCCTGCTAAAGCAAATAACTATTTAGCAGACCTGGAGTATAAACAGCTTCATTATCAACAAGCATTAGCTGGTTTTTCTTTGACAATTTCACAATTTCAACCAGACTCTGAAACTCTGGCTGAAGCTTTATATAAAGCTGCTTTTTGTTATTATAAACTAGGGGATCAGCCAGCTGCACAAAAAGTCATCAACACTTTGAAAACAAAAATTTCCGATTCTCCCTGGACAACCAAAGCAATCGAGCTGGAACAAATGTTTCAATAACAGGTGATCAAATGAAGAAAATTTTATACATATTACTGTCATTCTTTATTGTCTTATGTCTTTCAGCAGAAGATGAACCATCTATTGTATTGCCAGAAGTGGAAATTGATATTCAGGATCAGAAAAAAATAGAGATTGAACTCAGGTTAGATGATCTGGAATTGCCGGAAATCGAGATTGAATCACAACTGGAATTAGAACTAACAGAGAAAATAAAAGTAGACCTGGAAGAAACATTGCCTGCCAGTATTGATACACCAGAGCAAACAAAAGCTGTTGATGCTATCATTCAATTTGGTTATGGTTTAAATAACAGCCTTTTAGCAGACTTTTCTATTTTTGTGAAAGAATTTAATCCAAAAATAAGAGTCCATTATTTACGTCAGGCTCAGCAAACCTATTGGATTGATCAATTAGATTTCAAAACTCCATATTCTCTGGATCATCTGGATTCTCAAATATTGTTTAATTATAAAAACTTTTCCCTTAATTCAGATCTTGGTTATTTTGGGAAGTCCTATAGTCTTCAAAATCAGAGTGTTTATCCTGATTTTACAAAACGAACGATTAATTTAGATTTAAATCCTAATTTAAAATTCAAATTTCAAAATGATCTGGGTTTACATGTTAAAAATAGTTTTCTTTTCACAGATTTATCTAATAGTGACAATACAGCAAAACGGTTTGATTTTGATTATTTATTGGATACAGATATTACGTATAACCAGGTGTTTTTAAAAAACCTCTATTTTGATGCCCACCTGGGCTATGAGTTTAAATATTTCCAATCTGAACTTGAGTTAACTGATCATATAACAAACCAGTTCTTTTATAACAATATAAAAGCTGGTGTAGGAATTTCAGCAATTTTGAAAGAAGCCTTTTATTTAAAACTGGCAACAGACTTTGAGGGCTTGTTTAAAGGGACAGAGTTTCACTGGTATATTCTGCCTTTTGGTAAATTTGCCTACAATTATTTAGAGTATTTTCATTGTTATCTGGAAGGGGGTGGCAGTTTAATTGAAAAACCAGAACAGGAATGGTTTGAAAATAATGATTATGTTATTGTACCAGCTGAGTTATTACCGGGTTATCACTGGTATGCTAAAACCGGAATAAAGGGGGTAGTGCCTGGCTGGTTTACTGCTTTTACTGATCTGGAATTTGCTTATAATTATCAAGGCCATGAATGGGATCTGGTTTCAGACCAGGAAAACCTTTATACTTTGAAGCAGGATAATTCCATGGAGCTTAACTTAACTATGGGAGCTGAGTTTTCCTTTAAGGAATACATTAAATTAACTGCCAGCTGGATGCACTGTTTTTTGGATTACAGCTATTTTGATCCAAGGGAAACCATTACTACTTCTATTATCTTTGGTGTGCCAAAAATTGGATTATTTTTTAATGTAGATTTCTTAGCAAAACTGGTTCGTTCTCAATTAGATGGTGATGATGCGGGAAATATCTATTTAATGAATGCCGGGATTGACTGGAATTATCAGGAACGGTTTGGTCTGGGAATTGAGTTCACCAATATCCTTTATTTTCAGCGTCACCAATCTATGCCTGGTTATGATGATCCCGGCTTTAGCTTTTTAGCTTATATAAAAATTGGGTTTTAATTAAATCTGATCCATAACCTGGATCATTTCCAGAGCAGTCATAGCAGCTTCAAATCCTTTATTCCCCCCTTTTGCTCCCGAACGGACTTCTGCTTGTTCTATCGTATCAGTGGTGAGTACACCAAATATAACCGGGAGGTTATGATCCAGGCTAGCTTTTGCTAATCCTTTAGAAACTTCAGCTGCCACAAAATCAAAATGAGGTGTTTCTCCCCGTATAACTGCACCTAGAGCAATAATTGCCTGGCTGGCTTTTTTTTGCGCAACCTTTTGACAAATTAATGGCAGCTCAAATGCTCCAGGTACTTTGATGATTTTAATGTTTTGTTCAGCAACATCATGTCGGAACAAACAATCCAAAGCCCCTTCTAACAATCTCTCGGTTAAAAAAGAATTGAACCGGGATAAGACAATGGTGATTCTTTTATCTCTGCCTGATAATTTTCCTTCGATAGTCAGCATAATGTATCTCCTTAAAATAATTTAATCATGATGATGTAATTCAATCAAGTGGCCCATTTTATCTTTTTTGGTGGTTAAATATTTCAGATTACTTGGATTGACTGCTGGATTTAGAAATATGGGATCTATATGAAACCCATGGCTTTCTAATGTTTTGATTTTATCTGGATTATGAGTGATTAATTTAATTTTACTTTGAAAACCCTGATCTTTTAGAATCCAGGCTGCTTGATGGTAATCTCTCTGGTCCACAGGATGACCAAGTTTAAGATTGGCTTCTGCGGTATCTAATTTATCCTGCTGCTGTAATCGATAGGCTTTGATTTTTTCTCCTAAGCCAATCCCTCTCCCTTCCTGGCGGAGATAAACAATTGCCCCTTTTTTTTCATGAGAAATCATTTTTAACGATTGATCCAATTGTTTTTGACAATCACAGGTTTGTGAATAAAAAACATCACCTGTTAAACATTCAGAATGTATTCTGACCGGACCGTTTCTATAATTTCCCATAGACAGAAAAACATGTTCTTTATTCGTATAAAGCTCTTGATAAATTGCAATATCAAATATTCCGTATTGTGTGGGCAATTTTGCAGAAACAATTTTTTTTATATTTGATTTATTTTGTTTTTGATATTGAACCAATTTATCAATAGTACAAAATGATAAGTCATTGGCTAAAGCAAA
>JAKSBL010000430.1 GCA_022361115.1 Spirochaetota bacterium
TATATAAAAGTGCCCAACAATTTCTTCTACTAAAAAATCTGAATGATCAGAATTGCCGGTTTGATGTAATATCTATTGAATCTGCAGGGAAATGTGATGAATATCGGATAGAATGGTTAAAAAATCAAATTTTCTATTGATTTATTTTTGACAAGAGGGTATTATAGGATGGTTAAAAAAGCAAGGCCGAGAAATCCAAAGAGAATTAGAGATCTAAAAGAAAAAATTCAAATGGATGATTACCTATTACTAGCAATTTCAAGAATTGCTTCTTTACTGGCAAAGGAGATACTGGGACATTGAATAAAAAGAACAAAAAGCGCTTAAAAAAAAATAAACGCAATCCTTCTCATAAGAAAAGACCTGCTACAAAAGAAAAAAATATAATCGGATTAAAATCCGTTTCAACAAATATCAAAGCAGGTACCGATAATAATCAAAACACACCGCCTGCTGAAAAACAGGTTGTTAAGAATAAAAAAACTACAACCACTCAATCAGACAATAAAAATCCATTACCCTTAAATCAGATGTTTATTAATAGTAGAAATCAGGGAACGAAAAAAAACGGTAACTTTAATCAAAATAAAAGAGCAAAATCTTACCGGCCATTAAGAAATAATCGCAAAAGAAATCAATATTATAAAATTCAGATACCACAAAGTACAATCTGTCCTTTGTGCAATAAAAATATAAAAAATATGTTGACTGCTATTTATGATGCCACAGAAAACAAACATGTTCATTTTGATTGTGTAGTCAATACCCTAAAACAAAAGCATCAATTAGATCGTAAACAGAAGCTAGCCTATATTGGAAGTGGGAATTTTGCAATCATTGAAGAAAACATTACTAATAACAATAATGAAAAAATGAAATTTCAAATAGTTACAAAAATTCCTTATTCACAACCAACTAAGCAGTGAGGCTCTTCTTTTCAATTTCAAAAAAAAATAATTAACTTTGTATATTTACTCATAAACAGATAAATGATAATAATGAGGTTCCATGATGAATGTATTTATAGAAACCTATGGCTGTCAAATGAACAAAGCTGATTCAGCAGTCATGATGGAAGCCCTTTTAGAACATGGATATCAAATTGTCAATCATGAAAATGATGCAGATATCATTCTATTAAATACTTGTTCAGTAAGAAAAACTGCTGAAAATCGTATTTACGGGAGAATTGGTTATTATAAAAGCCTGAAAGAGAAAAAAAGGGCAGCTACCGGTAAAAAATTGATACTGGTTATTGCTGGTTGTATGTCTCAACGTTTAGGAGAAGGATTACTAAAAAAACATCCTCCTGTTGATATTGTTGTTGGGACTTATTATCGGGATCAAATTCCTCAAGTTTTATATCAATTTCTTAATGATAACCAACAGATTTTTGTTGAACAAAAGAAATTTACTTTTCAACCATCTCAACCTGATCAAGATAACCCGCATAAAGCCTTTGTTACTATCAGTCATGGATGTAATAATTTTTGTTCTTATTGTATTGTTCCTTATTTGAGAGGGAGGGAAATATCCCGTTCTTCTGCTGAAATCATTGCTGATATTAATGATCTGGTAGAAAAGGGGGTCTGGCAGATTACCTTACTAGGACAAAATGTAAATTCCTATGGACAGGATAATAATGAAATATCCTTTGCTCAATTGTTAAAGAAAATATGTCAGGAAACAGACCTTCAATGGATAAAATTTCTTTCCAGCCATCCAAAGGATTTTCACGAAGATTTAATGAATGTCATGGCTGAAGAGAAAAAAGTTGCCAATTGTCTCCATTTAGCAGTTCAATCCGGTTCAAACAATATCTTGAAAAAAATGAATCGTCATTATCACATTGAGGATTATATTAGGAATGTTAAAAAGTTACAATCCATGATACCTAATTTATATTTAACAACAGATATTATTGTTGGTTTTTCTGGTGAATCAGCAGCAGATTATCAAGCAACTTTAGATTTAATCAATGAAGTTAGATTTGACGATGCTTTTATGTATAAATATAATGTAAGGGAAAGCACATTAGCAGCAAATAAGTATGAAGATAATGTTGCTGAAGATATCAAACAGCATCGATTAGCTGAAGTTATAAAACTTCAGCGAAAGATTAGTTTGGAAAACAAAAAAGAAAGAATCGGCCAAACTTTTGAGGTCATTTCAGAATACAAGAGCAAAAAAGCTGAAAATGAAATACTAGGTTTAACAAAAGAAGATCTGGCAATTGTTTACCAAGGTAATAAAGAACATTTTCATCAAATACTAAATATTAAAGCAACAAAAATGAAAGGTAATACTCTTTATGGAGAAATTATCTAAAGAAATTCAACTTTTTATTTTTCTCTTTTCTGTTACAATCCAGGTTTTTTCTACTAGTCAAATGGATTTTTATAAAAAGGCAATGCAATTTGAAAACCAGGGAAAATTAACAGAAGCTATCCGGAATTATAAAGTTTTTTTAAAGAATTCCAGGCAAACCGTAATTAAGGAAAAAGTTCAGTTAAAAATTGCCAGATTGACCACAGATATTAATCAGAAAGATAAAGAATATCAGCTGTTTTTTGATCAATATTCACAGTCTCCTTATATTTATATTGCCTATTTTGAACTTGCTCAAGTTTATTTATTGACCAATCAAATCATAACTGCTAAAAAATATTTTAAAAAATTAACTGCTATTAGTACAGGCACTCCTTACTGGCAAAAATCCTTGATTGAAATAGCAAAAATAGAGATTTTATTAAAAAATTATGGAGAAGCAATAAAAATATTCTACCAATTATTAGAAAATATAGAAGATTATGAAGATGTAGGTGAAATCTATTATCATCTCGGTATTACTATGTTAAACCAAAAATTAATGGATGATGCTGAAGAATACTTCTTAATCACAGCAGGCAGTTTTTCCCTTTCTGCCAGAGCACCAACTGCTTTGTTACAATTAATTATTTTATACATGGATACTGAAAGGTATGGAGAAGCAAAAGAGGGGACAAAAATATTGGGAGAATTGTATCCTGACTCTATTGAATATCTGGATGCAAAAAAAAGAGTAAAAAAAATTGCCCCAACTGTAAAAAATGAATCTATTGCTTTAATCAATTTAAATGAAAATCAGTCTCTAAAAGAGAAAATAATTAATAAAATAGCCGCAGATCTTAAGGAGTCTACTCACTTGAATGAAGTAGCTAATACGGCCAAACCTGGCTTGAATGGTTATTATCTGCAATTAGGATATTACTCTTCACCTGAAAATGCTCAGTTACAGATAGAACAATTAAGAGAGCAAAAGAAAATCGATGATGTCTTTTGGGCAAAAACTGTATCCAGTTATAATAAAAAAACATTTTACCGGATTGTAGCCGGGCCCTTTAGTAATAGAGATCAGGCAATGAAAAGAATGATCGAACTAAAAGAAAAACAGATTGAATCTATAATTCTGGAGTTAATAAAGATATATGAGTGATCTTGATGTAAATGATGATCTTTTTGATACCCCTATGATGAAACAGTTTAAAGCAATTAAGGAAAAGCATCCAGATGCTTTTCTTTTTTTTCGATGCGGGGATTTTTATGAGATGTTTGGGAGTGATGCTGTTCAGGCATCAAAAATTCTGGATATTACATTAACTAAACGGCAAGCTATTCCAATGTGTGGTGTTCCTTACCATGCTGTGGATTCTTATATAGCTAAAATGATTAAGGCTGGAAAAAAGATTGCAATCTGTGAGCAAATGGAAGATCCTAAGACTGTTAAGGGTATTGTGAAACGGGATGTAACCCAAATTATTACACCTGGCACCTTAGTCGAAGAAAAAATGCTCAGTAATAAAAATAATAATTATCTGGTAGCAATCAATATCAAAGGCCTTTTTATTGAACTATCCTGTCTGGATTTATCAACTGGTGATTTTGAACTCAATGAAATAGAGCTGCAAGCTGATTTATCCCTGTTAAAAGGGGAATTGATGCGAACACAAACCAAAGAAATCATCATTCCCGAATCAATCTGGCTGAATCAAGAAGATATTCGCTCGTTATTATTGGAATATGAAAATATTTTGATCAATCGCTACCCTGACTGGTATTTTACTGCTGATAAAAGCCAGCAAATAGTTTTTGAGCACTTTAATGTTAATAATTGGAGTGAATTAAAAATTCAGGAACAATCTACTGATTTAACCACACCTGGTGTCATACTACAATATGTCAAGGAAAATGCAAAGACACTGATCAATCATATTAAGAGAATAATAAAGGTTGATCTGTCCCAAACAATGCTGCTGGATGAGGCTACAATCCGAAACTTGGAGCTTATTCGCAATCTTCAGGATGGTTCTGTCAAAAATAGTTTATTGGACATTATTGATGATACATCCACTTCTATGGGAGGCCGTTTATTAAAAAAGTGGCTAATTGAGCCCTTAATTAATGTAAAGCAAATTAAACAGCGTTTACAATATGTTGATTTTTTTTATAAAAATCAGGTTATTTTGGAAAAAGTTGATGCTTCTTTAAAAGAGATTATGGATTTAGAAAGATTGATTGCCCGTGTAGTTATGAGCAAAGCTACTCCCAAAGACCTGGTAAGTATTAAAAATTCCTTATCAGCCTGTCAAGAAGTAAAAAATCTTTTGCTGGAATTTCCAGTTATGAAAATCCTATTATCTGGTTTTATTGACCTGAATCATTTGATTGAGGAAATAGATACAGCGATCAAAGATGAACCAGCTACATTTATTCATGAAGGCAATATTGTGAAACCTGGATATTCAGAAAAGCTGGATGAGTTGAAGAAAATATCAACAGATAGTAAAGAGTTAATTGCTAATCTGGAAAGTTCGGTAAAAGAGCAATACCAAACCCCTTCTTTAAGAATTCGATACAACAAGATCTTAGGCTATTTTTATGAAGTTTCAAAAATACAATCAAAAAACTTAGATGAACAAGTTTTTTTTATCCGCCAGTCCTTAGTTAACACTATTCGTTACTCTAATAAACAACTCAGTGAACTTGAGTCAAAAATTATGACTGCTAAAGAACAAATTAACGCGATTGAAGGAGATGTTTTTTCTCAGATAAAAGAAAAAATTTTTCAAAGTTTTAAAGAAATACAAAATAATGCCTATATTATTTCACAGTTAGATGTCTTTCTCTCTTTTGCTAAAATTGCTCTGGTGAATCATTATTGCAAGCCCGTGATTGAGGAGAATTTTGAGTTAGTGATTAAAGAGGGACGTCATCCAGTTATAGAAAAAAAATTGGACCTAGATGAATTTATTCCTAATGATTTATTTATGAATAATCATTTCTTACATATTATTACAGGACCGAATATGGCAGGTAAATCAACATTTTTGCGCCAAAATGCCCTTATTGTCTTATTAGCACAGATTGGCAGCTTTGTGCCGGCAGCACAAGCAAGTATCGGGATTGTTGACCGTATTTTTACCCGTATTGGTGCTTCTGATAATCTGACCAGAGGCCAATCAACATTTCTGGTTGAAATGAATGAAACTGCAAATATTTTGCAGCATGCCACTGAACGCAGCCTGATTATTATGGATGAAATTGGTAGAGGTACAAGTACTTATGATGGATTGGCCATTGCCTGGGCAATTCTGGAGTTTATAGCTAATAAAAACCAATTAGGTGCTAAAACTTTATTTGCTACCCATTATCATGAATTAACTGTTTTAGAGCAAAAAGAAGGAATAAAAAATTACTCGGTTTTAGTTAGCGAAGATGATCATCATTTTGTATTTCTGCATAAATTGATAGATAAACCAGCAGAAAAGAGTTATGGAATACAAGTTGCACGATTGGCTAATTTACCTCGCGAAGTCATTCAGTACGCTGAAATAATTCTTCATAAACTGGAAGAAAAAAAAGATAATCAAAATGCAGTCAAGGAAAATATTGATAGTCTATTTAATATGACTGAATTAGAAAACAATCATTCTCAGTTTCAACAGAATAAGAAGAAGGATGAATTAATTCAGCAACTGCAATATTTGGATATTAATAAAATTACTCCATTACAGGCACTGAATATCTTAGCTGATTTACAGAAAAAAATTGATCAGTTAAATAAATAAGAATAGATTTTTTAAACTATCTTGGTGATGTTTTTACGGATTTCATAATTATTGGATTGGATAAAATCTATAAAATTTTCTAATTTATCTTTTGCTTCCTGTTCAAAGCCCAGGAAAACAAGGGCTCGAATTTTTTTAAATATTTTCACTGGATAAATAATGAGTGATTCAATGTCAACAAATTCATTCTCAAAGTTTTTGTTATGAAATAGTGAGGATAATTTATTGATTTCAGAAACATATACAACTCGTTCTGTTAAATAAATGTGATGGACAATTAAATTATTCGTATCTAAAATATATTTTTGAACTTTTTGTTTCCCAAATCCAATTTGATAAGTTTGAATAAAACTTCCCCTATCGTTTAATTGTATCATAAGAGAAAGCTTATTGGCTTTTGTATTTTGATATAGTTCATCTAATAACTTTTGTAGCGGCGTCTTTTTTAATTCTAGCTTTTTGATGTTTTCAGCTAACTGGTCTTTTTTGGAGTCAACGTTATAGTACTCATCTGGAATGGTTGGTATTTCATTATCTTCTAAAATTTCAGCTTCATCTAATTCTTCTAGTTCTTCTAACTCTTCCAGTTCATCTAATTCTTCCAATAGCTCTTCTTCAGCTGGTAAATGTCCTATTTCTTGTTCTTGATCGGTTTTTTTTGCTGGCTCTGGAGTTTCTTTTGACTGTGAGAGTTGAATATCTTCAACTGGTGGTTCTTCATCATCTTTAATAATCTCAGGAAAGTTTTCTAAACTAGTCAATTCATTAACATAATCCATAAGTTTTAATTTTAACTGATTATCAATACTTTTATCATCATTAAATAATTCTTCTAAATAGTATTTTTTATTCTCACTGTCTTTATCTCCGATGAGATAGACATCTACATCACTATCGGCATGTTTTGTTGATTCTATTTCTGTTCCAATATCAGCTGTAATAGAGAGATCTTCAGGTTCTGGTAAATGACCGTTTTTAATTCGATCAGGTTGATGTTCCCTCTCTAGCATTTCATCTGAAATACCCTCTAATTCATTTTCTAATTCATTCAAAGGAACCATTTTAGCTAATGCTTCACCTTCTATGTCTTCTTGTGATAACTCAGAAATTTCATCTTCAGATAGTTCTTCCACTTCTTCCAATTCGTCCACAGCTTCAGCATCATCCAGTTCTTCCGCTTCTTCTAGTTCTTCTACAGCTTCAGCATTTTCCAGTTCCTCCGCTTCTTCTAGTTCTTCTACAGCTTCAGCATTTTCCAGTTCCTCCGCTTCTTCTAATTCTTCTACAGCTTCAGCATCTTCCAGTTCCTCCGCTTCTTCTAATTCTTCTACAGCTTCAGCATCTTCCAGTTCCTCCACTTCTTCTAGTTCTTCTACAGCCTCAGCATCTTCCAGTTCTTCCACTTCTTCTAGTTCTTCTACAGTATCTGGAGAAGTTATCTTTTTACTAGAGATAGCACCTTTTACTTTGATACCTTGTTCAGAAATAGTTGAAATAAAATTATTGAGCATTTGTTCCATTTTAGCAATGTTATCTTCATAACTGGTTTCAATTTGCTTACCTATTGCTGTCTCAATTTTTTTTATAATGACATCAATTTCTTCTTCAAGGCTTTTCTTTTCTGCATCCTTTAATTTGCTAAAATTTAAAAAAAGATTTTTTAAAATAAATTGTTTTTTTTCATAAATATTGTCATATAGGTTTTCTAATTCTTCCCTGCTTTTTGCCCCTATCATCTCTTCCATTAAAGCTGCTGTAAATAAGGACAGTCTTTCTTTTGCCTTATCTAATTGACTCCGTTTTAAGAGAATAAGAAACAAAATGAGCAAATAAATTGAAGTTAATAGAAGAAGTAGAACAATAAAAGTTTGGATCTTATTCATTATAAATAACGAATAATTTTCAATAGTAAAAATATTCAATTGATAATCGTTTAAAGTTTGTTGAAACACTTTATATTTCAATGATTCGGTTTTATCTGTGTTTTCAACTTCTTTTTCTTGATCAGATTGGCTTTCCAAATGTAAAGTATCATTTTTGGATGCAAAAACTTCTAAATTTAAACTATCAGTCAATAATCGGTCTGGTTTATTCAACAAAATGTATTCATTATAAAAAAAGTGAATATTTTCAAAATGATAAAAATCCAGATTTCGTAATAAATTATTAAATACTCCATCAGTAAAATAAAAAAGCATAACCCCAATTTTTTTTTGTTCATGGATGATGTTTTTCTTTAAGATTATTTGATTGTCTTTCATATTAAAGAGAAAAGGGATTTTATCACCAAATTGGAATAGAGCTGGGTCATTTTCAATATTATCAACAGAAACAAAATTGATGTAATTTGCTCTACGAATTCTTTCTTTTTCGTCAGTAGAAAACAAAATCTCCTTATTGTTATTGATTAATTTTATTTTTTTTAAAAGTAATTCATTGCTTAAAAAAGTGGATGATAATTGATTTTCGTCATTTAGATCAAAACGTCTGGCAGCCGTCTTGCTGGTAAATTTAGAGAAATCAAAGTCTTTAAGATAAGTATTAATTTTTTTATCTAATATGGTTAACTGTCTTTCTATTTGATGAGAGACTTGTTCTAATTCTGACTGATACTTAGCCTCTAAATGATTATTAATGAAATTGACAAATTTTAAATCTACTTTAAAATAAAAAATAAAATAGTAAGTTACAGAAGCAATGATAAAAAAAATAAGAAGACTAATTAAAACTTTAGATCGTGTTAACATAAAACCTTAGTTAAGAATGATATTGTTATTTATTCATATAATAATCTTAAAATAGCCTGTTATTTTAGTATTTCTAAAACAATAGAGGTATTAAGAATATCGACTTTTTTTTTGGAAAAATTTATGTATTAATATTATTTTACTCACATTATCAGTTTTTTTCATTTAAAATTAGTGAATACGTTAAAAAATAATGATTTTAATTAAGACTGTCTATTAAAAATATTGAAATAAAACTTTATTTAATCAGTATTATCCGGTCATTATTTTATACTTAAAATTTATGACGAATTGATATAAAGAGTATAGACCTTTATTATTATAAATACAATATGATGGATTAAATTGAGTGATATTTTCACCAAATTTTAATTTAAATTCAGTTACCCCTTGTAATGAATCTTCCGGGTTTTCAGGATCAGCTATGCCTAAAAAGTCATATATTTTACACCCCAGGGATTTTCCGAATTTTATGGCCTCCCATTGTAAGAGATAAGGTGCCATGAGATTCCGTTTATGATTAGATGATGCACCGTAATAATAAAGTGCCTGCTGGGGAGTGTAAGTGAATATTCCAGCAGCAAGTAAGTCATTTTCGTGAGTAGCTATCAATATTCTGGATTGAGGTAGTTTTTTAATCATTTCAGCATAATAAAATTTAGTATTACCTTTAAATCCATCTCTGGAAGTGGTGATTTGTAGTAAATCATAAAAGGACTGAACATCCTGCGGTTTACCTACTTGTACTTTGACCCCTTTTTTTTTTTTTTTCTTAATATTATAGCGGCCTTTGGGTTTCATTTGTTTGAGAATCTCATCTTCAGTTAAATCTAAGGAGATAATATTGGAGTATTGAGGAATAGGCAATTTAACAGTTAAATCATGCCCTGGTAATGTTAACAAGAATTGATAAAAATCTGTATTATTAGGTAATAGTGAATCGATCTGAATAAATAGAAGTTTTTCTTTTTTCATGATTTCCTGGACATATTGAAGAAAAATAGGGTAGTAGCTTGTATATTTTTCCCCTGCTAAAAATCCTCCGGGTATATAACCATATTTAATCCATCTGGCCTTTTTTTGAATGAGTAAATTCCCGGCAAAAATAACTTGATCACTAGCTTTAATTGAGAAAAGGATATTCTTAATGGCTTTTCCACTGGATATTTGAAACTCTCCCCATTCTGGGTAATGCCAGATGCCGGAATGCGGATGCTGATCGATGTATTCCAGATAAGCAGCTAAATTTTGAGACTGATGGATAGTAAATTGGAAATTATTTGTTTTACTCATAGTTTATCACTTTAAAAAAAAAGCTGCCTTTTAAAAAAGGCAGCTTATTTATTAGCGGCGAACGGATTCGAACCATTGACCCTTCGGATATGAGCCGAATGCTCTAACCAACTGAGCTACGCCGCCTTAAATCTTTTAGGCTTATACCATATAATAAAAGAGTTGTCAATATGTTTAACTAAAATCCTTGCGGGATAATGGCTTATCAATAAAAACTCCTTCTCCACCTAAATAGGTTTTGATCTTGCCATCAATCAGAAATTGAACTGCGTTGATATTATTATATTCTGTGGCAGTATAGACAATTTGTTTTAATTGATTAATGGTAGATTCTTTACCATAATGATTTTTCTCAAAATCATGAGAAAAGTTAAGATAAGCAATTTTATTTTTTATACTAATAGAAAGAAGTTGAGTGCCATTAGGAATATTCGTTAAAAACTGATGATTTTCTTCATTGCTATTTGGCCCCTGCAGCAATTGTTGAATGGACTCAGTAAGTGGAATTTCTTTGCTGACACTTCTGTAACTTTCTACCAGTTGAATATGATCATTTTGGTCCAGTTTGCTAAAGTAAATTTTTTTACTGATCCTTTGTTGGGCTGTTTTTTCTTTTGGAGATTGAGTTGGGATTTGCTGTTTTTGAGGAGGAGGTGATGTTTTTGTATCAGCGGAATTCTTTGTTTCTGGTTCTTGGATTTTGGGTTTTTGCTGTGTTGGTACAGGTTTGTGTTCCTCTTGTTGATTCAAAACAACCACTTTTTTATCATTTTGCTCTGGGGGAGAATCAGAGTTATTTTTTTCTTCCTCTTGAGGTTCAGCAGCTTGTTGTTCTTTTTCAAATGATTTTATAAATTTTTGTAAGGGATTGATCGGATCAGCTTGATTGCTTTCATTATTTTGAGAAAATATATTTTTTCCCTTATAAAGACCGGTATCAATGAGAACATTAAAGTTTTCTTTATAAATAAAAAGTACTAAGCCTAATACTAACAATATCAGGATCATAAATAAAAATCCACTTCTTTTATGTCCGGATTTTTTACTTCTTCTAGCCATTTTTTTCCAACCCAATAATATTAAAATTTAGCAATCTGGGCAGTAAATAAAATACTGATGAGGGATCAGATTTTTTGATTGAGAAACCGAAATTTCTTTGGAGTCTGGTTCATTTCCTTTTTAAAGGCTTTGATAATACCCTGAGGAGATTTATAACCAACCTTATAGGCCACATAATTAATGGGGTAATTTGAGGTAATTAATAACTCTTTAGCACCTTTGATCCTCATTTCAGTAATCCATTGTCCCAGTGTCTTTCCCGTATCTGCTTTCACACAATGATAGATTGTTGAAAGAGAATAGCCGGTTAAAGAAGAAAGCTTTTCACCAATATTATCGTGTAAAAAATAATGATCCTTTAATAAACGGATGATTTTATTTGTGCTAAAACGCCAGTTATTATCCTCATTGCTTTTCAGTAAAAGTTGATATTCTTCTTTAATTTTGTCTTTTAAAATTTCATATTCATCATAAAACAGATAATCATCCGCCCCTTTTTGCTGATAATAAACTTTATTACTGGTTCCAATTTTTTTTTCATTGGTGAGAATGATAATTTTTACATCATGAAAAACTGTTCTTAACATTCTAATATAAACACTGGTTTTCTCCCTACCTCTAAAATCGCTTAAAATAATGAGATTTATTCTTTCCATATAGATAATTTCAGCAATATCTAAAAAACTGTTAGAAAAATTTACTTCAATATCTGCATATTGAAAGACAAGAGATGATTTTAATTGAGAAAGGTGTTTGATCCCAAATTCAATACCCAGGATTTTATATTTCATAGAAAATTCTTTAAAAATGGATTACTTATAAAAAAGGGCTAAAATATATAAAA